>NZ_JBEPAK010000113.1:0-22133 GCF_040298565.1 Kitasatospora sp. NPDC001539
ACCTGGGCCGGGCGGACGCGCCGGTGGTGTGGGACTGCGCCGCGGGCCTCGGCAAGACCGAGGAGGAGAAGCTCGCGAACGCGGTGAAGATGTGGCCCGGATCGCCGCCACGATCTCGCCGGGCGCCTCCTCGGCCATGAAGTGCCCCGCCCGGGTCAGCCGGTGGTCCAGGTCCGGTGCCCACGCCCGCCACACCGCGGCGGCGTCGTAGCCCAACTGCGCGCCCCAGTCCTGCTGGACGACCGTCACCGGCATGGCCAGCTGCGAGCCCGCGTCCAGGTCCGCCTGGTCGTGCAGGACGTCGATCCCCGCCGAGGCCCGGTAGTCCGCGACGATCGACGTCACCGCCGCGGCGCTCGCCCGCAGGTACTCGGCGCGCACCTCCTCGGGCACGGCGCTCGCGTCGCCGGCCCAGGCGTCCAGGAACGAGCCGAAGAAGGCGTCCGCACTGTTGGCGATCAACGTCTCCGGCAGGCCCGGCGGCTGCGCCATCAGGAAGAGGTGGTAGCCCACCGCCGCCGAGACGCCGTGCAGCACGTTCCACATGTCGAGCGTCGGCACGATGTCGAGGATGCCCAGGTGGGTGACGGCCTCCGGGTGGTCCAACCCCGCCCGGAAGGCCACCAGGGCGCCCCGGTCGTGGCCGACGAGGGCGAAGCGCTCGTGGCCCAGCGCCGCCGCCAGGGCCACGACGTCGGCGGCCATGGTGCGCTTGGCGTACACCTCGGGGCCGGTGGCCGGCGGCTTGTCGCTGGCGCCGTAGCCCCGCAGGTCGGGACAGATCACCGTGTGCTCGCCGGCGAGCCGCTCCGCCACGTGCCGCCACATCAGGTGGGTCTGGGGAAAGCCGTGCAACAGCACGACCGGGCTGCCCTGGCCGCCGACAGCGGCGGCCAGCTCCACACCGTCCGCACCGGGCAGGCGGGTGAGATCGAAGCCGGGAATGGTGAGCGTCATGAAGGCCGTCCTTCGCATCGGGGGCTGACCGGACCAGCGTGGACGAAGGCGATCAGCAGCCGATCAGTACGGCTGGGCGCAGCCGGCCCCGGCCACGGAGGATGGGGGCATGCGAATCGACGTACTCGGCGCCGTGCGGGCCCTGCGCGACGACGGCAGCCCGGTCGACCTGGGCGGACCCCGCCACCGCGAGGTACTCGCCCGGCTCGTGGCCGCCGAGGGACGGATGGTCACCACCGACACCCTCGTCGACGACCTGTGGACCGACCCACCGGTCCGCGCCGTGGGCGCCGTGCGCACCTTCGTCGCCGCACTGCGCCGCGCCCTCGAACCCGACCGGCCGCCCCGCGACCCGCCGCGCGTGATCGTCACCGAAGGCCCCGGCTACGCGCTGCGCCTGCCGCGCGAGGACGTGGACGTCCACCGCTTCCAGGACGCCGTGGCCCGCGCCCGACGCCACCCCCACACGGCCACCGGCCCCGACGCGGCGGCCGACCTCGACGCCGCACTCGCCGCCTGGCGCGGCCCCGCCTACGCCGACGTGCCCGCCTCCGCCTGGGCGCAGCGGGAGCGGACCCGGCTGGAGGAACTGCGACTGGAAGGGGTGGAACTGCGCGCCCGCATCCTCCTCGACTCCGGGCAAGGAGGCGACCTCGTCGCCGAACTCGGCGCCCACGTCGCCGAACACCCCTGGCGCGAGCCGGCCTGGGCCCTGCTGGCCCGCGCGCTCCACCGCGCGGGCCGCCAGGCCGACGCACTGGCCACCCTGCGCCGAGCCCGCACCATGCTCGTCGACCGGCTCGGACTCGACCCGAGCGCCGAACTCCAGCGCCTGGAGACGGACATCCTCAACGGCTGCGCACCACTCGACGCCGCACGCACCGCCTGGAGCGCCCCCGGTGTCCGCCTCGGTCCGCGCACCACCGTGGACCTGGCCCGCACCCTCGCCCTGGCCGGCGGCGACGCCCTCGTCCACGCACGGCGCGAGCGCCTCGCCGCGATCCGGGCGGCGGAACGCACCGCGGACGCCCACCTGGTCGCCCGGATCATCGGCGCCTACGACGTGCCCGCCCTGTGGAGCCGGGCCGACGACCCCGACCAGTCCCGCGCCGTCGTGGCGGCCGCCGAGCGCACGCTCACCGCACTCGGACCCGACGGCCCCGCCGACCTGTCCGCCCGCCTCCTGGCCACGATCGCCGTCGAGAGCCGCAGCGCCGACCTGACCGCGACCGAGTCCAGGCGCGCCCGGCAGGCGTCACGACAGGCCGAAGAGCTGGCACGGCGCCTGGCCGACCCCGCACTCCTGGCCTTCGCCCTCAACGGCACGTTCCTGCAGACCTTCACCCGCCCCGGGCTCGCGACGCAACGCGACGGCATCGGCACCGAGATCCTCGACCTCGCCACCCGCCACGAACTGCCGAACTTCGCCGTACTCGGCCGCCTCATCCGCCTGCAGTGCGCCTCGGCCCTCGGCGACCTCGACACCGCGACCGCGCACGCCGAAGCCGCCGAACGACTCGCCGCCACCACCGAGGCACCCCTCGTCCCCGTCCTCACCGGATGGTTCCGCGCCCGAGCCACGGCCGCCCGCAGCACCGAACCCGGCGGACCGACCGCCGCCACGGCCGCCGCCCACTACCGCGCCGCCGAGAACGCCCTCCGGACAGCCGGAATGCCCGGGCTGCACCGCGGCCTGTTCCCGCTCGCCCTCCTGGGCCTGCGCCTGCTGCACGACCGGCCCGCACCCACCGACCCGCACCTCGACTGGGGCCCGTACCGGCCGTGGGCCCGCCCCCACGTCCTGCTCGCCCAAGGCCGCGTCGAGGAGGCCCGCGCCGCCCTCGCCGCCGTGCCCGAACCAGCGCACGACCACCTCCAGGAGGCCATGTGGTGCCTCACCGCCCGCGCCGCCGTACGCCTCGGCGAACGCGGCATCGCCGCACACGCCGCATCCTGCCTCCGCGATGCCGGCCCGGAACACGCCGGCGCCGCCAGCGGCATGCTGACCCTGGGCCCGGTGGCGCGCTACCTCGCAGAGGCGCGCGCCTGCGTCGCCGAAACGGGGTAGCCGACAGCACCCCGCCGGACCCCGAGCCCGCCCGCGCCGCCCGTTCGCCGCGCCCCGCGCCGCCGCTCCGATCGGCCGGCAGGCTAGTCCACGCGCCGCAGCCAGTTGGCCGCGATGTGGCCCACGAGCAGATAGACCACCGCGGGAATGCCGTAGTTGAGCAGGGTCCGCAGCCACCCCTGGGACGGCGTGAACAGGTCGTGCGCCCAGGTGGACAGCCAGTCGGCCGCCTCGTGGACCCAATGCGCCAAGTCGTTCGAAGGATTGGCGTTCAGCACGTACAGGACGATCCACAGCCCCAGGATCCCCGCGACGATGTCGGCGAGGACCATGACCGCGCGGGCCGTCTCCACTCCTCGGTATCTGCCAGTCATGCCCGACGTGTAGCCCGTATCGGCGCGAGCAAACCGACCGAGACACCAACCGCATTGCCCGGCAACGGGGTTGGCCCGAAGCGTAGCGAAGGGGGCCGATCGTCCGGCCCGAGCGGTCCCGTCGCCCCGCCGGGGCCGTCACCGGCTGACCGCCCGGGCGGCTGCCGGCTCACCGCGCCGCCGCGCGGCCGGGCCGCCCGTACGCCGCCTGGCGTCGGTCCAACTCTGGATCACCGCGCGGCGGTCGGCGCTGTCCTGGGGGAAGAGCGCGGTCGCCAGTCCGAGCAGGGTCGTGCAGACGATGGCGAGGGCGGCACACCACCAGGGCGCCCCGGCGAGGACCGGCACGGTCCCGGCGGCCTGGACCAGTGCCGGGGGCGGGGAGGTCGGGCGCCAGCGGCGCCCCGATGTCTGCTGAGTCATGGTCAACACACAATCCCGTCAGCTCACTTGCGGACAGGGGCAAGAGTTGTCGAAGCTTGGGCAACTCGAATTCCTGGGAGTGACGGTGAGGCACAACGATCCTGGCAGCAGCCTGTCCGGGGCGGACCTCGAGCTGGCGGAGGCGCTCAAGTGCTGGTCCGGAAAGCTCAGGGACGTCGGGTTGCTGCAGCGGGACCAGGCCGAGCGGCTCGGCTGGTCGGAGGAGAAGTACAGCAAGTTCCTCAACGGCAGGCTGCGGATCACCGCTCCCCGGCAGATGCTGCCCGGCTTCCTCGCGATGGTCGCGGAGAAGCTGGGCGAGCCGTCGGAGGCCGCAGCGCGGGCGGACCTGGAGAAACTGGCGCAGGCCGCTCATGCCGCGCGTCCCCTGGCGTGGGTGGCGGATGAGCTGGCGCGGTTGAGGGCCGAGATCGCCCAGGTGCGGGACGACCGTGCCGCCGCCGAGGTCCAGCGGCGGCTGGCTGCGGCGGTCGAGGCTCTGGCGCGGACCGAGGCCACGCTGGCGGGACACGGAGAGCAGCTCGCGGAGGACCAGTGGGAGCTGGGGGCGCTGCGGTGGGAGGTGGCCGAGCTTCGGGCACGGGCGGCGAGTGCCGTCTCCGTCCGGTACCGGGCCGGCCGGGACGTCAACGCGCCGGTCACGTACTACAACGGCCCCGGCAGCGGCCCGGAGCGCCGGATCACGCCCGCCCGGGCGGTCGGCGGCGCTGCCCTGGCGCTGGCGCTCGTGGCGGCCGTGGTGGTGGGCCGACACTGGTACGGCAGCCGGACCGCGGTGGACGACGCAGCGCTCCAGCGCCAGGCGGAGAAGTCCGTCGACCAGCGGACCGTCCCGTTCCAGGTGCTGGTGGACGGCCCGGACCTGCGTCGCCACGGTGTGTGGACCTTCGTGCTGGACCGGCCGCTGACCAGGGCGGAGCAGGCGGGGCTCGCACGGTTCAAACCGGACGACCTCGCCCGGGTACGCGCTTACCTGGAACCACTGGGCGCCCGGCTGCTGCCCGAGGGTGATCCGCCCAAGGTCTGGGCCGATACCCGGGATCCGGCCCTGAAGGCGATCGAGAACTGGGAGAAGCAGGGCATGGTGGGGGGTGACACCTACCGGCTGCACTTCACCAGCGACCGTTCCTCCTCGGTGACCGTCGAGAACATCGGGATCACCGACGTCTCCTGCAGCCCCAGTCGGGCCGTCAGCTCCGTGCGGGCCCCGTCGGCGGGCCAGAGCGGCGTGCCGAACGTCTTCCTGTCGGCGGCCCTACCGCCCGGCACCCCCGCCGTCGAGCTGGACGACCAAGGGGGCGCCGTCAACACGGACTACTTCGCCCACCACAAGCTCGACCTCGGTCAGGCCACCACGCCCGGGGACATCGCCGTCCAGGTCGGCGGCGTCGCCGGGCAGGTCTGCTCCTGGGCCTTCCAGGTCGACTACCTGACCCCCGAGGGGAAGTTCACCGCGAGGGTGGACGACCGCGGCAAGCCGTTCACGGTCGAGGCCCTGCCGGCCCACCTGGCACAGCGGACCCTGTACGACCTGGGTGGGGCGAGCCACCCCGCCCACTGGGCGGACTGCGCCGCGGAGCCCACCCTGTGCGGCCCGGTCTGATGACCCGGCCGAGCCCGGGCTCGGCGGCCCGCGCCCGGCGGTTCGGTGGCTCGGTGGGCACGGCCGGGCCGGGCGACTGGCCGGCCGGGCGAGGGGAAGGGGCTGCCGGTGAGGGTCTGGGCACGTCCGCAGGATCGGCGGACGTGCCCAGACCCTTCAGGACGCGCGACCGGTCCTCGCAGGCGTCCTCACCCGTGGGGGTGCAGGACGGTGTACGCGGCCGTGGAGACCGCGACGGCCGTGACGGTGAGTGCGGTCACCGTGCAGCGTGTGCGCAGCTGGTGGTAGCGGGCTTCGTACTGGGCGCGGACGGCGGTGATGTGGCTGCGCAGGTGTTCGAGTTGCCGGCGGGTGTTCTGCAGGTCGGTGTGGATGTAGTGGTGTTCGACCTCGTCGGCCTGGGCGGTGGTGAGCCAGGGCAGCAGGCGGGTGAAGGCGCGGGCGGCCCGGGCGGCCCGCGCCTTCTCGGCCTGCCAGTACAGGTAGCCCTCCATCTGCCGGGTGCCCCGGTCGGCTTCGTCGCCCGCTGCGGTCCCGGCACCGAACGGCAGCGGGCGGCGGGCCCGGGGTCGGGGGTCAACCATCGGTGGAGTGCCCGCGCTCGTCGCTGCTGACGAGGGTGCCGCCCTGGCGCCCGGCGTCCTGCAGTTCGTCGGGGACCTCGGGGTGGTGGAGGTTGAAGGCGGGGGATTCGGAGCGGATCCGTGGCAGGGTCACGAAGTTGTGCCGCGGCGGCGGGCAGGAGGTCGCCCACTCCAGGGAGCGGCCCCAGCCCCACGGGTCGTCCTCGGCCACCTTCTCGCCGGACACGGCGGTCTTCCAGACGTTGTAGAGGAACGGCAGGATCGACAGGCCGAGCACGAAGGACCCGATGGTGGAGACGGTGTTCAGGGTGGTGAAGCCGTCCGCGGCCAGGTAGTCGGCGTAGCGGCGGGGCATGCCCTGGGCGCCGAGCCAGTGCTGCACGAGGAAGGTGGTGTGGAAGCCGATGAACAGCGTCCAGAAGCAGATGCGGCCGAGGCGCTCGTCCAGCATCTTGCCGGTCATCTTCGGCCACCAGAAGTGGAAGCCGGCGAACATCGCGAAGACGACGGTGCCGAAGACCACGTAGTGGAAGTGGGCGACGACGAAGTACGAGTCCGAGACGTGGAAGTCGATCGGCGGGGAGGCCAGCAGGACGCCGGTGAGGCCGCCGAAGAGGAAGGTGACCAGGAAGCCGACCGTCCACAGCATCGGCGTCTCGAAGCTCAGCGAGCCCTTCCACATGGTGCCGATCCAGTTGAAGAACTTCACGCCGGTCGGGACCGCGATCAGGAAGGTCATGAACGAGAAGAACGGCAGCAGCACCCGTCCGGTGACGAACATGTGGTGCGCCCACACCGTGACCGAGAGGCCGGCGATGGCGATGGTCGCGGCGATCAGGCCGCTGTAGCCGAACACCGGTTTGCGGGAGAAGACCGGGATGACCTCGGTGACGATGCCGAAGAACGGCAGCGCGATGATGTACACCTCGGGGTGGCCGAAGAACCAGAACAGGTGCTGCCACAGGAGGGGGCCCCCGTTGGCGGGGTCGAACACGTGGGCGCCGAACTTGCGGTCGGCCTCCAGCGCCAGCAGCGCGGCGGCCAGGCAGGGGAAGGCCAGCAGGACCAGCACCGAGGTCAGCAGGACGTTCCAGACGAAGATCGACATCCGGAACATCGTCATGCCCGGAGCGCGCATGCAGATGATCGTGGTGATGAAGTTGACCGCACCGAGGATCGTGCCGAAGCCGGAGAACGCCAGGCCCATGATCCACATGTCGCCGGACACCCACGGACTGTGGGTGCCGTCCGACAGGGGCGTGTAGGCGAACCAGCCGAAGTCGGCGGCCCCGTTGGGGGTGAGGAAGCCGGACATGGCGATGAGGGAGCCGAACAGGTAGAGCCAGTAGGCGAACATGTTCAGCCGGGGGAAGGCGACGTCCGGCGCGCCGATCTGCAGCGGCATGATCCAGTTCGCGAAGCCGGCGAACAGCGGCGTGGCGAACATGAGCAGCATCGCGGTGCCGTGCATGGTGAACAGCTGGTTGTACTGCTCGGTCGACAGGAGTTGCAGGCCGGGCCGGGCGAGCTCGGCGCGGATCAGCAGCGCCATCAAGCCGGCCGCGAGGAAGAAGCAGAACGACGTGATCAGGTAGAGGCTCCCGATCTTCTTGTGATCGGTCGTCGTCAGCCAGGCCACGATCACCCTGCCGCGCCTGGCCCAGCTCCGCTCGGGGACGGGCGGGCTGGGGGCGGGCGGGACGACGTCGTCGTCGGTGAGGATGGTCATGCGGGCTCCATTCCGAAGCGGACAGCCCCCATCCCTACCAGTAGCCGACCCATCACGCTGCGCGACGTTCGCGCGTGTCGCCCCGGGTGATCCGAGCAGCCCGCCGGACCCCGGGCGGGGGAGCGGCCCGGGGGGTGCGCATGCGAACCGCGAACGGCGGCGGGGCCCAGGGCTCTGCGGCCGTTACCGCTGTACGAGGCAGTTCGTTGATGAGGGCGATCACCTCTTCTGCCCGTGAGTCGGCGATGCTTTGGAGCGCAAGTTGATGAGGAAGAGGTTGCGTGCGCTGCTGGTGCCCGTGGTCGCCGGGGCTGCCATGGCGCTGCCGGTCTCCACGGTCCATGCGGCGGACGGGTACGACCGGTGCCCTGCCGGTTACTACTGCCTGTTCTCGGGCCTGGACGGCACCGGCGACATGATCAGGCTGACGGCGAGCGCGCCGGACCTCGCGGTGCTTGGCATGAACGACCGGGCGAAGTCGGACTGGAACCGGACCGCGTCGACCGTCCACCTGTGGTCCGACGCGAACTACACCGGCTGCACGGTGGTCACTTCCAGCGGGCCGACCGGCAAGGGCAACTTCTTCCCGGACTACCGGGACTTCTTCAGCTCGGTGCAGTTCGACGGCCCGGGCGGCCCGAGCTGCGACACCCCGCCCGGCGATCGAGGCGTTCGGCTGCCGGCATCGGTGTCCCGGCCCGAGCGGTGACGGGCAGCGCGTGACCAGGAAGTAGCGGGACGGCCAGCCTCCACGGCGTCGGCCTGCACACCGCCGCGGCGCGGGCCGCCACCAGGACCCGCTCGACCGGGCAGGTGGGGACTGCTCGGTGCGCTGCCGAGGCGCTGGGCTGGCGTGTCGGTGCCACGGTCTATGCTCCCGGCAACTACGACGTCGGGAAGTGATCATCAGATGTCCTACGAGGAAGACGAGTACGCGTTCATGCCCGCGCTGGGCAAGGCCCTGGCCGATCCGTCCGAGCGCGTGCGGACCCTGGACGGCTGGCGGATCGAGCGGCTCGGCCTGATCCAGGGGGCCGGGGGCGACGGCGCGATCTACGACCCGCTGGGGCCGGAGGCCGGGGGCTTCCCGATGCGGCCCGGTGGTACGCCGGTCTACTCGATCGCCCGGGAGAGCGCACCCGGCAGCCCGGTGGCGGTCCTGGTCCACCCCGGCGACAGCGTCCCGGTCCGGACGCAGGACTGGGGCGACCGCGTGGCGACCCCGTCCGGCGTGGCCGTGGTGCACGCGACCCCCCGCAGGTCCTGGATCGAGCCGGGCATGGGGATCCTCAAGCGCGCCTGGGCCACCCTGCACGCGCGCGCCGCCGAGAACGGCAGCTGGAGGCTGGAGAACCTCCGCGAGATGCTCGAGCGTGCCTCGGTGGACCCGGCGGACTGGCCGGTGGAGCCGGTCGAGGGCGACTTCGCGAACGGCTGGCTGATGATCCCGGACGAGGACGGCACCGGCACCGTGCTGGGCGTCCTGGCCGATCCGGACGGCTCCAACACGACCGAGTGCCTGGACGCCGAGGGCGAGACGGTGGCGATCCTGCTCCTTCTCGAATAGGGGCGAATCGCGCCCGGTCACCCGAGCCCTTCCGGCTCCTCTGAGCGCTCTTCGAGCCGGCATCCCGCTCCACGCCCCGGCCGAGGCCTCCGAAGCGCTGTCCCGTCGCCCGCTGCCCAGCGGCGGCCCGGCGGCGAGCGGTCCGCCGCCGCCCGCTCCACCGGATGCACCAGGCCGTGCGGAGTGGTCGACTCGAGACGACGGGAAGTCCCGGGGGCCGTCACGGAGAGGAGCCGAGCGATGCCGAAGGTATCCAAGCAGTCCGCGACGAATGTCCAGGAGTTCGGTCCGGTGACCGACCGCCGCGAGGAGATGAACGGCTACACCGTCGAATTCGTCTCCTTCGCGGCGGACGCCGACCTGGACGGGCCGCTGCAGTCGCTGCCCGACGGAAGGTGCCAGTGCCCGCACTGGGGCTACGTCATCGCCGGGCGCATGCGCTTCGCCTTCGTCGACCACGAGGAGGTGTACGAGGCCGGCGACGCGTTCTACCAGCCGCCGGGCCACCGGCCGTACGTCGACGCCGGGACGGAGCTGCTGCAGTTCAGCCCCACCGACGCGCTCGCCCGCACCGAGCAGGCCATCACCGACTGGATGGGCCGCCAACAGGGCGGTACGCCTTAGCCGCCCGTCCGCCGCGTCCTGCCGCCCCGACCTCGGTCCACCCGGGGGCTGGGCCCGGCGGCCGGGCGGCCGGGCGTGCCCGCGGCCCGCGCGTGACCGGCCGGACACACTCCCGCACGGGCCAGGCAGTGCCGCCTGATGCGCGGTCATCGTGCCCCCTGCCCCCTGCCCCTGCCCCCTGCCCTCCTGCCCGCCGCCGGCGCCCGGGCGGCTGATGGCCGGATGGACCACGGGTGTCTTCGATGAAAGGATCATCCCCGTCCTGTTCGTCGGCGCACCTGCCAGTCACGCCACGCACACTTCCGGGGGGAACCATGACGACGCGCACCCGCACACTGTCCGCTGCCGCGGCCCTGGCCGGGGCGGCGGTACTGCTGCTCGCCGGATGCAGCAAGGAAGTGCCCGCCCTGAGGTTCGGCTCCGCGCAGCCATCGGGGAACCGGCTCACCGCGCAGCCGCCGTCGGGCCGCTCGCTTCCCCTGGCCCAATGGCCGCACGGCTGCGAGGTGTTGAGCGACGCCGAGATCAAGGCGATCCTTCCGCAAGCCGACGCCATCAAGCGACAGCCGGTCAAGGTCACCATCATCAACTTCAACCCGCTGACCGAGGCGGACCCCGGCACGACGGGCGATGTGCCCGACGCCGGCTGCAAGTTCAGCTTCGGCCTGCCCGACAAGTCCGACAGCACCAGCAACAGCAGCATCAAACTCACCTTCACCGCTGTCGCCGACCCCAAGCTCGTCGCGAAGAACTACGCCGACGACCTGGCCCACGGCCGTGACGACGCGACCAAGTACCACAAGGAGTTCGAGGACCTCGGCACCTCACTGGGCCCGCAGGGCTGCTACGCCGAGGACCTCGCCAGCGGCAACCTGACCTGTCACCAGGGACCGTACGAGTTCGAGGTGAGCGGCTCCTCCACGGCCGGCGGAGTGGGGGAATACCCGAAAGCGGACCGGAACTGGAGCGACAAGGTGCTGCGCCAGGTGGTCCGCACCCTCAGCGCGCGCATGCCGTGACGGCGGCGCCGACCCGGCCCGCTCGGCCTTCGGCCGGTCGCCGGCAACGGGCGGCAGGCCGTTCACGGCGCCTGGCCCGGCACGCGCTGCGTCCCCCGCCCCCGAACCCGCTGCCGGCCGGCCGGGGGCACCCCGGACGCGCGCTCAGCCGTCCACCGAGCGCCCGGGCGCGCCCGACGTCAGGCGCCACAGCCCGGCCACCTCGTAGTAGACGCCGTTCACCACCTGCAACAGCAGCAGCGTGACCGGCCACAGCAGCGCGCCGAGGCCGGGCACCAGATCCACCGGCAGCACGTAGGCCATGACCACCCGCACGACAGCGTCGAGCAGCATCGCCACACCCCAGATCGCGGTCGACACCCGCCAGATCCGCCGGAAGGCCGGCTCGCGCTCCCACAGCACGTCCCAGGACGTGCCGTCGGAGCGGAACCGCCCTTCCAGGAAGGGGCGGCCGCCGTGGAAGAGCAGCGGACGCCTAGCCCTGATCGAGATCAGGAACCAGAGCCCGGCCACGCCGGTCAGCCAACCGTCCTTCGCCAGCAGGAACCGGGGGCTGCCGCTGACCAGCGCGGCCGCGACGCCCAGCAGCATGGTCCCGGCGACGAAGCCCGCCATGCCCTCCAGGCTGCGGGTGCGCCACCACTGCACCGCCGTGGTGACCGCCGGCAGGAGGGCGCCGGCGAGCAGCGCCACGAAGACACTCGCTCCGGCGGCGCGCAGGCCGTAGTACAACGCGATCGGTACCGCGACGTCCCGGAGGACACCGAGCAGCAGACGCCGCCCGCTCGGTCGCGCCGCAGCCCCGGAGGTCGTCACCATCGGCGCCTCCGTGCGGTCATGACGTCCTCCGGGTCACGAGAAGGGCCAGAGCGGGCGATCCCACCGACACAGCCGTCCGCCCTCGGCCGGGACGACCACGCCGGCGGTGAGCGACTCCACCGCCGAGGTGGCGACCAGACTACGCCGCCGTGTGCCGCTTCCGTACCGGTCTCCCGACCTCCGTCCGGGCCTTGCCGCTCAGACCCGGGCACGGGGCCCCTCATCGCAATGAGGTCATAGTGAGGCGCACATGCGGCGGAAGATGCTGCGTTGGAAAAGGTGTTCTGCGATACCTTCCTCGACAGGAGGTGTGTGATGTCCGAGATTTTCGCGGCGGTGGACGCGCTGCTGGCCAAGGCCCGGGAGGGCGGTGACCTGCCGGAACCGGCGGAGCGGGAGCGGCTGCGCAAGGCGGCCGGCCTGACCCAGGTCGAGGTGGCCGATGCCTTGAAGACCCGGCGGGAGACGTTCGCGAAGTGGGAGGCCGGCACCGCGCAGCCGCGGTCGCCGAAGCGCGGCGCGTACGCGTTCCTGCTCGCGGGCCTGGCCGACATCCACGGCACCCAGGGCCCCGACGGCTGGCTCACCCTCGCCCGCCGGGCCCGCCCCCTGGACACCAGCACCGCGGACGGGGAGTGACGGCCTGATGGACCGCAAGACGTACACCGCCGAACTCGCCGCTCTGCGCCAGCTGCGCACCGAGATCACGGCCGCCGAGAAGCAGGTCGCCGCCGCGCAGAAGGAGCTGGACAAGCTCAACCAGCAGCGCTCGCGCCGGGTTGCCGGCCTCGCGGGGTACGAGGGCGCCCAGGCGCCGGCCGTCGCGAAGGCCTCCGGGCTGTCGGTCGGCGACGTGGTGCGGATCGCCCCGCTGCTGGACCCGACCCCGGCCGCCGTCCGCGCCGCCAAGGCCGACGACCAGGCCGCGGCCGCTGCTGCGGCGCCCGCTCCGGCCCCGGAGGCCGCGCCGGTCGAGGAGCCCGCCGCCGCGGTCGCCCCGGTGCTGACCCGCCCGGCCCCCGTACCCGAGCAGCCGGCCCCGACCCCGGCTCCGGTCGACGTCGAGGACCACCGGGTCGAGGTCGTCGCCGAGCAGCCCGCCCCGGCCGAGCCCGCCGTTCCCGCCCCGGCGGCCCTGGCTGCGCCGGCGGCCCAGGCGGCCCCGACGGCGCCGGCTGCGCCGGTCGTCCCGGCCGCTGCCGCGTCACGTCCGGTGGCTGAGGCCGGGCCGCGTGAGATGCCCACCCTCCCGGAGGGGCCGACCGGTGCCCGGTTCGAGGCCGTGACCACCGGCCTGGTCTCCAAACGCCCCAACTTCACGCAGCAGGCCCGCTCGACGGTGTTCCTGGACGCCGCGACCGGCGACCTCGCGGTCCGCGACCGTGTGGTCCGGCTCGACCTCGGCACCCGCACCCCGG
The DNA here is from genome assembly GCF_040298565.1 of Kitasatospora sp. NPDC001539. Classification (NCBI taxonomy): domain Bacteria; kingdom Bacillati; phylum Actinomycetota; class Actinomycetes; order Kitasatosporales; family Streptomycetaceae; genus Kitasatospora; species Kitasatospora sp. NPDC001539. Next base: position 13,207 of record NZ_JBEPAK010000113.1, read on the forward strand.
GAGAGATCCTGGACGCGGTCCTGCACATCGCGCCCGGTACCGAGCGGATCTACATCACCGCCGGCGCCCCCTGGCACGACGGCGCCGAGCGCTACTCCACCCTCAAGGACGCGGTCGCCGCCTGGCTGAACAGGCCCTCGGAGCGGTGGACCACCGCCGTCGGCGCCGGCCGCGACAAGCTCGCCGGGCACTTCGTCCACCAGCACCAGCCCGTCGGCCGCTACGCGCCCACCACCACGCCGGACGGGCCGGTGACGGAGATCCGCTCCATGGGGGAGTGGTTCGACCCGGACGGCGCCGACGTCACCACCTGCCGGGACGCGTTCCGGCTGCTGTGGCAGGCGCTGCGCCGCCACTGGGACGACGCCGTGCTGATGGGCTCGCCGTCGCAGACCGGCCGGGACCTGTGGTCACGCACCATCCCGACCACCGGCAAGTGGGCGGGTGGCTACCCGGTGCTGTCCGAGGAGTTGCGCGGGCTGCTGCACGCGACCGGCGGCCAGGGCCGCACCGAGCTGATCCTGCCCCCGCGCGTGCCGGAGCAACTGCCCGCGCTGGTGGAGTACGACCGCACCTTCGCCTACGCCAAGCACCTGTGGAAGTCCCCGGTGGGCACCCCGCGCCGGATCACCGCGGCCGCGTTCGCGGCGATGACCGAACAGGAACAGATCAAGGCGCTGATGTCCTGCTCGCACTGGAACGTGCGCGTGACCGTCCCGGCCGGCTGGAACCACGTCGGCCTCCTCCCGGCCCCGGTCACCGGTGACCGCGCCTGGGTCTACCCCTCGGAGCCCGGCGCCACCTTCACCACCTGGGCGGGCGGCGCGGAAGTCCACCTGGCGCTGTCCAACCACCTGATGCCGTGGAAGGTCGAGATCCTCGGCGGCCTGCTCTTCGAGGACGGCAAGCCGCTCGACGAGTGGGGCAAGCGCCTCAAGTCGGCCTGGGCGGACCTGACCAACCTCTCCACCCTCCACGGCGACGAGCGCCAGCGCACCGCCGCCTACCTCGCCTCCCGCGCCGTCCGCTCCGTGCTGCTGTTCGGCCTCGGCGGCTTCGCACAGCGCCCGCGGCTGGTCTCCGGCACCACGCCCATCGGCGAGGCGCTCCCGGCCGGGGTGGAGATCCTCGGCCAGGACGGCGAGGTGGTGACCTGGCAGCGGCAGGCCGGCTTCTCCCGCGACCCGTACGCCCACCCGGAGTGGGCGGCGTACGTGTGGTCGGGGGCCCGGGCGGCGCTGCTGGACATGAAGTACCGGCAGGGCAAGGAGGTCATCGCCCACGCCGGGGCGCTGCACGCGCGGCCGGGCACGGTCGTGTACTTCGGCACCGACGGCATCGCCCTGACCGAGCGCCAGCCCTGGCCCTACCGGGGCGAGCCGGGTGACTACCTCCTCAAGGGCCACCTCACCGGCCCCGTCGAGCACCCGACCAGCCAGGAGCAGTACCTCAAGCTGCGCGCCCTGGGCCGCGCCGAACTCGCCGAGAAGGGAAGTGACCAGTGAGCCCGGCCGACCCGACCCACCCCAATGAGGCCGCCCGCCTGACCCAGCAACTGCTGGACGAGGGCTACACCAAACGCCAGGTCGCCAAGATCCTCGGCCGCGACGCCTCGCTGGTAAGCCAGTTCTTCACCAAGGGCAAGGGCGCGGCGTTCGTCGCCGCGCTGCGCCAGGTTGTGCGGGCCGTGCGTGGAGGCGAGCGCGACGTCGAGGCGCTCGGAGCCGTGGCCCAGGAGAACGTGGAGCGGCGCCGTACGAGGACCGGGCAGAAGGCGCGGGTGCGGGGTAAGGACGTCGTCGGTGAGGCGGGCGGCTCCATGGCCGGCCGCGCCGGGAAGCAGGCCATCCGCTCCGGCGCTTCCCATCTCGCGCCCGTGGTGCACGAGACCGGCCGGGCCGGTGGCCGGCTGGCGTTCACCGTGCGGATGAAGGCCGACCAGTTCACGATGTCGGCCGGTTCCATGGAGGACTCCCCGGGTCTGCGTCGCGGCTTCGTCCCCCGCGCGGACGGCACGGAAGAGCGCACCTACGGTTCTGCCTCCACCGGCGGGTTCGACGCCGCCGAGTGGTCCCAGCGCGTCGCCGACCACCACGGCGACGTCACCGAGGCCATGAAGGCCTGGCTGGTGGAGACCGGCCGCGCCGTCGCCGATGCCGACATCGCCTACCTCGAAGTCCGCGCCTGGGTACCCGAGGAGCACCGATGAACACCGAACGAGTCTCCCAACGCCGCAGCCCTGTCGAGCGGGAAGAGCTGCGCCGTCAGGCCATCGAGCTGGAGGACAGCGGCCACACGGTCAGCCAGATCGCCTGGAACCTGCGCATCTCACCCAGCACCGCCCGCCGGCTCCTCACCACCGCAACCCGCGACCCCCACGCACCGGACCCCGACCGCCCCACCTGGTTCACCGGCCCGGACGAACAACTCGCGCTGCTGCGCCGTGCCGCCCAGGCCCGCGGCGTCGTCCTGGACCTCGCCGTGGCGCCAGGGGAGGAGGACGCGCAGGAGCTGACCGACGAGCTCGCCGACATCCTCCTCGCCGAGGGTGGCTTCACTGCCGACTGGGAGATCACGAAGTTCGGCGACATGGTCGAGCGCCTCATCGACGCCCTCAACCAGTACGCCCAGCCGGACTGACCCGCCCCGCGCTGCCTTCCGCAACGCCCAGTCGACGAAGGAGAAGCCACCGCCGTGGACACCACCACCACCGCCGCCGCCGAGCACGGCGTGCCGGCCGCTCTGCGCGCCCAGGCCGTACCGCAGCTCCCGGCGCAGCCGTCCGCCATCGCCGCGGTTAACCCGTTGCCGCTGCACTGGTTCCAGAAGGACGCGGTGGCGGCGGCGGTGCGCGCGGTGAAGGACGGTGGCCGGGCGACCGTCGTGGCGGCGACCGGTTTGGGCAAGACGCTGATCGCGGCCGGCTGCGCTCGGCGGCTGGCGGCTCGGGGGCGGGTGCTGGTGTTGGTGCCCACGATCGAGCTGCTGGAGCAGACGGCGGAGGCGTGGTCGCTGCGGGGCGGGCGCCGGGGTCTGGCGGTGGCGGCGTGTTCTCGGGAGGAGGCGCTGGAGAGCGCGGAGGCCGGCGGCCGGGTGTGGGCTCAGGTGTCGACGCAGGGCGCTCGGATCGCCGACCTGGTCGCTTCCGCAAGGCGCGGTGAGCCGGTGACCGTGTACGCGACCTACGCCTCGTTGGAGCGGATCGTCCAGGCCCACCAGCAGTTCGGCCTCCCGGCGTGGGACCTGGTCGTGGTCGACGAGGCGCACCGCACCGCCGGCTCCGAGGGCAAGGCGTGGGCGGCCGTCCACGACGACGCTCAGGTGCCCGCCGTGCGCCGGCTGTACTTCACCGCGACACCGCGGATCGCCGACGACCGCCGGGCGAAGGCGGGCCTGGACGACCTCGCCGACGGTGCCGAGCAGCTGCCCGCGCTGTGCTCCATGGACGACGAGACCATCTACGGTCCCACCGTGTTCACCTGGACTCTCGGCCAGGGCATCGAGCACGGCTACCTCGCCGACTACCGCGTCCTGGTCCCCGTCGTCACGGACGAGGACCTGCGCGACCTCCTCAACCTGCCCGCCGTCGCCGATCTGCGCTCCCAGCGCACCAACGAGGAACTCCTGCGCCTGGCGTTGCAGATCGCCGTGCTGCGCGCCGTCGCGGACCTGGAGCTGCGCCGGGTGATCACGTTCCACTCGCGGGTGGCCGGGGCGCGGGAGTTCGCGGACAGCCTGCCCGCGGCGGCCGCCCTGTTGAAGGGCGCGGACCGGCCGGAGCGGATCTGGGCGAGGGCCGTCGCCGGCACCGACCGGCTGCGGGAACGCCGGGCCGCGTTCGCGGAGTTCAAGGCCCACACCGGCGAGGACGGCGAGGAATGCGGGATCCTGTGCAACAGTCGGCTGTTGACGGAGGGCATCGACGTCGCCGCCGTCGACGCGATCTGCTTCGCCGACCCCAAGTCGAGCGTGATCGACATCGTCCAGGCCGTCGGCCGGGCGCTGCGCCAGTCCTACCGGCAGGGCAAGGTCTCCTGGGTCATCATCCCGGTCTACCTGCCCACCCCGGTGGTCGGTGATGACGGCACGGCGGCCGCGGACCCGGCGGAGGTCCGTGAGGCCGGGGCGGCGGTGCGGGCGGAGGCCGACGCCGAGATCGAGGCCAGCTCGTTCCGGACGATCTGGCGGGTCCTGCGGGCGCTGGCCGCGCACGACGCCCGGGTGGTCGGCCGGATCACCGAACTTCGCGGCACCCGCTCCCAGCCCACCGCCCACACCACCACGCAGGCCTCGCCCGCCGAAGGCGAGACCGCTGCGGCGAAGGGCGAGCAGCCGCCGACGGCGACGGTGGTGGAGTCTCCGGTGGAGTGGCTGCGCATCGACGCCCGCCGCCACGTCGGCGCGATTCTCCAGACAGTGAAGCTGCGGGCGTTCAACCCGAGGGCGACGGAGTGGCAGCGGATGCACGCCGTCGCCGCCCGGTTCCACCTCGAGCACGGCCACCTCGACCCCACCGACAAGACCCGCCACGGCGACCTGATCTCCTGGCTCGACCGCCAGCGCCACCTCAACGGCCGGCACCTCCTCGACCCGGCCCGGATCAACGAACTGGACGCGCTGGGCATGATCTGGTCCAAGCACGCCAACGCCTGGGAGCGCGGCTACGCCTACGCCCGCGCCTGGGCCGCCCACCACGGCCACCTGGCGATCCCCGCCACCGAGAAGCTGGACGGCTACGCGGTCGGCGCGTGGATGCGCCGCCAGCGCAAGGCCGAGGCCCTCACGCCTCAGCAGGTCGCCAAGCTCGACGCGCTCGACGAGCTGTGGCGCCTGGAACCGGACTGGAACCGCTCCTACCGCCGCCTGCTCGCCTACCTCGCCGCCGGCGGCACCCTCACCGGCCCCGCCAACCGCACCGGCCTCGGCGACGACCCGGCCTTCCGGCCCGGCTCCTGGCTGCGTAAGCAGGCCAAGGCCCGCGCCGAAGGGAAGCTGACCGAGCAGCAGACCGCGCTCCTGGACGCCCTCACCCGGCACGCCGAGACCGTCACCGGCTGACCCCGCCCCCAACCCACGCCCGCCGTCCCGGCCCGCCGGGCGCCGGCGGCGGCCCGGCGGGGTCCGGCACGCCGGCCTGCACCGGGGGCGGGATGAGCCGGTGGAAGCACAGCTCGCCCTTCGCCGAGTTGCTCCTCCTCCAGTCCACCGACCACCCGTGCCGCCGGGCCAACTGCTCGACCCGGACGGGCGCCAGGCTGGGTAGTTCGGGCGCCACAGGTAGGTACGACACGGCCCGGCGCACGCCGCCGGACGGCAGCCTCGACGGCTCCCAGCCGCTGTTCTTCTCCGCGGAGGCGAAACGCTTCCGCGGAGCCTTCGGTGTACTGCTCCCAGTCCTCGGGCCTGCCGTGCCACTCGACGCGCAGGCGCCGCCAGGAGATCGCGGCCGTCGCTATCCCGCCCACGGCCTCGACGAACTCGCCGGCATCGCCGCCACCCGTGGCGCCGCCGTCCAACACCATGAACAGGAGCGCGAACACCAGCGCGATCCCCAGCGGGACGCAGGGGAACTGCAGGACGAGCTGGGCCGCCAGGCGGTCAGGAGATCATTCCAGCTGGCGTCAGAATTCCTCGTCCTGCCATTCGATGCAGGTCGGAAGCCAGCCGCCGTTCTCGAGGAACTCCTTCACGGCCTGACGGACATTCGCGATGGGAATCTCCGAGCCGGGCATGAACTCCCTCACGTGGCCGAGGAGCATGTACTCGACGATTCCGCGGTCCACCGCGCCCTTCGACGCGAAGTTGCCGTCTTCCGCGAAGGCCAGCGCGCCCACCTGGGCAACCCTGTCCAGCCCGACCGCCAGTTCGTGGTCCCGGTACCCGGACGGCAGCGTGGGCCGATCGAGCGAGTGGACCACGGCACAGTTCTGGTCGTGCGGCCCGTTCAGCAGGGAGTCGATGAACGAATCCACGTCCTCCGCACTGCCGAGAACGGCGGGCGTGTCGATGTGCTCAGACTCAAATTGCACCTCGAGTCCTTTGGTTGTCATTCTCTCCCCTTGAACATTTGGCTCGGTGGTGAGAGCGCTTCCCCCACAAGTACGGTCGAACGGACCATGCGTTGGTCGTGAAGTTCAACCCCACCACAGTCCGCACACCGGTCCTCATGATCATGGGGCAGTCGGCGGTCGCCAACCGTGCGGCGATGCCGCACCTGCTCAAGCACGACTGCAGGCGCCTCGTCAGGGAGATCGAGTCCCTCGACCGATTCCGTCTCATGCTGCGCGTCGACGCGGCGGACACCTACGGCCACCAGGCTCTCGAGGCCGCCACCGACCTGTCGGCCGTCGCGTCCTGACCCAGCCACGCGCCCGCAGCGACCGGGCGTCGGCCGCCGATCGCCCGCCCGGGGCTGGCCTCGACCTCCCGGAACTGCGGCCAGAGCCGTTTTCGCGGATCCTCATCAGCAGACGGTGCTCCCCCAACAAGGCCGAAATCCAGGAGGCGCGCATGTCCCCCGACCCCACCCAAGAGCCGGGGACGTCACCGGATCCATACGCTCTGGTCAGGACCCGCGGCTATGCAGGACTCCTGATCATGGCGGCCGTGCTCGGGGTGCCGATCTCCGCGGGTGCGTACGGCTTCCTCGCCCTGATCGACGAACTCCAGCGGTGGACCTACACCGATCTGCCCAAGGCGCTCGGCTTTCACGGGACCCCGTCCTGGTGGCCCCTGCCGCTGCTCGCCGCGGCAGGGCTGGCGGTGGGAGCGGCCATCCGATACCTTCCCGGAACCGGTGGTCACAAGCCGGCCGAGGGGTTGTCGACAGGAGGCACGGCGAAGCCGATCGAGCTGCCCGGAATCTTCATCGCGGCCGTGGCCACGCTGGGTCTCGGAGCGGTCCTCGGCCCGGAGGGCCCGCTCATCCTCCTCGGCAGTGCGGTGGCGGTCTGGGCGGTAGGCCGGCTCAAGCCGGACATGCCGGAGCAGGGCCGCAGCGTGGTCGGCGCCGCCGGGAGCTTCGCCGCGGTCAGCACCCTGCTCGGGTCACCCGTCACCGGAGGGTTCCTCCTCATGGAGGTCGCGGGGGTCGGCGGCCCGATGCTCGGGGTCGTGCTGGTGCCGGGCCTGCTCGCCGCCGGCATCGGCTCGCTCGTGTTCGTCGGCCTCGACAGCTGGACCGGTCTGGGCACGTACTCCTTGGCGCTTCCCAACCTGCCCGCGGCGAACGCGCCCACGTTCGGCGAGTTCGGTTGGGCGCTACTGATCGGGCTGGCGGCCGCCTTCGTCGGCGCGGGCCTCCGACGACTGGCGCTGTGGCTGCAGCCACGCGTCGAACGCCGCCGGCTCCCCGCCACCATGGCGATGGGACTGGCGGTCGGGGGGCTCGCCATCACCTATGCCGAGGGCAGCGGCCATTCCGCGACCGAGGTGCTGTACTCGGGACAGAGCGCCATGGACCCGCTGATCGTGAACAGCGCCGCCTACTCGGTCGGCACCCTGACGCTGCTCTGCGTGTGCAAGGGCCTGGCGTACTGCCTTTCCCTGAGTGCCTTCCGGGGCGGCCCGATCTTCCCGGCCATGTTCGTGGGGGCGGCGGGCGGGGTCGCGCTGTCCCACCTTCCCGGGCTGGAGCTCACCCCCGCGTTCGCCATGGGCATCGGGGCGATGTCGGTGAGCATGCTCAAGCTCCCGCTGACATCGGTGCTCCTGGCCACGCTGCTGCTGGGGACGCAGGGGATCACCGTGATGCCGCTGGTCATCGTCGCGGTCGTGGTCGCCTACGTGGCCGCGCTCAGACTCAGTCCGGTGCCGGCCCGGAAGGCGGCACCAGCGCCGCAGTGAGCGCATTCGGGATGACGCGCGCTCGCTGGGATCGGTCCGCTGCTCCTCACGGCCGGTACGGCGACGACCGCCGATCCGACTCGAAGAACGAATCGCAACCGGCCTGCGGGCCGAACGGCAGGAAGAACGCCTCCCACGGCCCTTCGAGCGAGGCGCCTGGCGCCCGCCCGGTCGGCGGGCCGCCCCGGGCACACACCAGTTCAGGCGGCGGCTGGGGTCGGCTGCGGCTGCCCCGCGGGTGACGAAGGCGGCACCGAGTCCGGCGCGCTGACCGGGCATCTCTGATGGCTCATCCGACTCGCTCGGACCCGAGGTCCCGCGCACGCTGAGGGTGGCCGGCCCGGCGGCCGCCGATCCGAACCGGGCAGGGTGCCCGATCACCGCCGGTACCCCGGACGCGGTGAAGGACGGCAGGGTCGAGACGGGGGCCGGGCTCGAAGAGCCGTCGGCCCGGTCGCGCTCTGCGCAGGCGCTGGGACTGTCGGGTGCGGCCGGGTCGGCATCCAGGGCGGTGCGCTCGCTCCGTGCCGGCGTGCATCCGGCGACCACGCATGGCGCCCCCCGACCGGCGGAAGGTGCGGGAGCGGGTCCTGGCCTGCGGCGGGCGTCGTTCAGCGGTCCCAGGCAGGGGCTTGCGGTGGCCCCATCGGCGCACGGGTGACTGGGTCCATCGGTCCTCGCGGACGGGCTCGTCGGCCCTCGTGGTCGAGCACGGGGTGCGTCGAGGATCGAGGTACGGGTGAGGCGTGTCCCCGAAGGCCTCACCGGTCGAGGACAGTGAGAACGATGGACGAGATCGGTCGAGTGGGTTGGTTCACCATCGGTGTCAGCGCGATGGCGCTCGCCGGAGCCGGCCACGCCGTGGCCGGTGCCGGGCGTATCGCCAAGGAGATGCTGCGGACACCGGACGAGGAGCGCCGCGCCGCCGCATCGGGGCGCCGTACTCTCAAGACGGCCAGCGGAGCGGGTGGCTGGATCCTGTTCGGCGCGCTGCTACTGGCGCCCGAGGCCATCCGCCACGCCCTGTCCGGCGCCGAGACGATCGCCAAGGAGGCCGTCAAGGAGCCGGCGGCCCGGTGACC
>NZ_JBEPAK010000114.1:0-22053 GCF_040298565.1 Kitasatospora sp. NPDC001539
CCCCTCGCGACGCCGCACCGCCTCCTCGGTGGTCTCCGCGGCCAGCACCCGGTCCGCCCGGAACAGCCGCGGCTCGCCGTGCAGGTCGGCCACCAGGTACCAGACCGAGGCCTTGCTCACCAGCCCGTACGGGTCGACGGTGTACTCCACCGGCGCGGGCGTGCCGCTGTGCCGGTAGCACAGCCGCAGCCGCCGGTCGGCGAACACCGCGTACTGCAGCTCCCCGAGGTCCGGGCCGCTCCCCGCGCCGGGCTGGGGGCCCTGCATCCAGCGCGCCGGGTCGACCAGGATGCGCTCGCTGACCCGCTCGGCCGCCGGGCGGTGCGGAGCGGGCAGCGCGGCCATCACCTTGCGCAGCGCCGAGCCGAGCGCTCCGTCCAGTCCGAGGTCGCTGTGCGCGCCCTGCGCGGAGAGCACGAACAGCGCCCGGGCCTCGTCCGCCGTCAGCCCGGTGACGTCGGTGCGGTAGCCGGGCAGGAGGTTGATGCCGCCGTGCCGGCCGCGTTCGGTGAACACCGGCACCCCGGCGGCGGACAGCGACTCCACGTCGCGGTAGATGGTGCGCACCGACACCTCCAGCCGTTCGGCCAGCTCGGTGGCGGGCACCCGGCCACGGGTCTGGAGCAGCAGGAGGATCGAGAGCAGCCGGTCGGCCTTCATGACACAAGGATCCCAGTAATCCTGACGGCACTTGTCAGGTTTTACTGGGAGATTGCGTTTCGAGCCCGACAGGGCCGGAAGACCGCACCGCACCAGGGAGCTGACCACCCGTGAACACCGTCCAGGACGCCCGCCCGCAGTACCTGCTCGCCCTCGGCCAGTTGGCGGAGCTGTTCGCCGCCGTCACCCCGGCCGACCTCGACCGCCCCACGCCCTGCGAGGAGTTCACGCTGCGCGGGCTGCTGAACCACGTGGTCGGCGGCGTCCACCGCTTCGCGTACATGGGCGAGGGCGGTCGCGCCGAGGACGTCGTCGCCGCCATCGAGGACCCGTCGGACGGGGGCTGGCCGGCCGCGCTGTCCCGGGCGAGCGCCCGCGCGACCGCCGCGTGGGCGGACGACGCCAAGCTGGGCCGTCCGACCTTCGCCCCCTGGGGTGAGGTGCCCGGCGGCATGGTGGTCGGCGGTTACGTGATGGAGGCGACGACGCACGCCTGGGACATCGCGAAGACCCTGGACAACGGCTTCGTGCTGGACGACGGCCTGGCGCACACCGCGCTGGCCATCGCCCAGGCCGTCCTGCCGGCCGAGGGCCGCGTCGAGGGCGTCCCGTTCGCCGCGGTGCAGCCCGTGGCCGAGGACGCCGACGTCCACACCCGGCTGGCCGCCTTCACGGGCCGCAAGGTCTGAGGCCGCCGACGCGGGCTGCCGGGCAGCAGGCCGGCCGGGCGGCCCGGCGCCCCGGGCCCGGGGAGTGACGGCTCCCCGGGCCCGGTCGGCGCCGTTCCGGCGCTCCGGCGCTCCGGCGCTCCGGCGCGTGCTACTCCCGCCCGACGAAGGTGAAGTTCATGTCGGCGTAGCGGCCACCGGCCACCTGGGCCGACACCGGCTCCAGCAGCGCCAGTTCCTCCGCCGTGAGCCGCAGCGTCGCGGCGGCGACGTTCTCGGCCAGCCGGCCGCGCCTGCGGGTGCCCGGGATCGGCACCACGGCCAGCCCGTGCACCTCGGCCCGCTGCTGCACCCAGGCCAGCGCGACCTGCGCCATGCTCAGCCCGCGGGCCGCGGCGATCTCCCGCAGCGGCGCGAGCAGTTCGGCGTTGGCCGCCGCGTTCTCGCCGGTGAACCGCGGCTGGGAGCGCCGCACGTCGTCCGCCGCGAGCTGCTCGGCGTTCTGGAAGGAGCCGGTCAGGAAGCCGCGGCCGAGCGGCGAGTACGGCACGAACGCGACGCCGAGCTCGGCCGCGGCCGGCACCACCGCCCGCTCGACGTCCCGGGCGAACACCGACCACTCGGACTGCACGGCGGCGATCGGGTGGATCGCGTGCGCCTCCCGCAGCTCCGCCGCGGTCACCTCGGACAGGCCGAGGTGGCGCACCTTGCCGGCCTTGACCAGCTCGGCCATCGCACCGACCGAATCGGCCAGCGGCACCGCCGGGTCGCGGCGGTGCATGTAGTAGAGGTCGATCTCGTCCACGCCGAGGCGGCGCAGCGAGGCGTCCACGGCCGCGTGGATGTACGCCGGGTCGTTGCGGATGCCGCGGTGGGCCGGATCGTCCTCCCTGCGCTCGATGGCGAACTTGGTCGCGAGCACCACCTCGTCCCGGTGGGCCCGGACGAAGGGGCCGATGAACTCCTCGTTGCGGCCGAAGCCGTAGGCGTCGGCGGTGTCGAACAGCGTGACACCGGCCTCCAGCGCCGCGTCCAGGGTGGCGAGCGCCTCGCCGGAGTCGGTGGGGCCGTAGAACTCGCTCATGCCCATGCAGCCGAGGCCCTGGATGCCCACCGTCGGGCCGGCGGTGCCGAGTTCGGCGGTGGGGAGTACGGGGTGCGTCATGCGCTCTGCTCTTCCTCTCCTCGGTAGTACGTGCAGACGGCCGGCGCGCCGGTGCTGTCGGCGATCCTTCCGGCGTACAGATCGATCTTGTAGTCGAGGACGGACAGGGTGGCCTGGAGGTCGGCGATCCGCTGCCGGACCTCCTCGCGCTGCGCGACCAGCAGCTGCCGGCGGTCCTCGTAGGTCTGCTCGCCGCGGCGGGCCATGTCGACGTACCGGAGCATGTCCGCCACCGACATCCCGGTCAGCCGCAGGCGGCCCAGGAAGGCCAGTCGGTGCAGGTCCGCGTCGCAGTAGCGGCGCTGGCCGCCGGCCGCCCGGTCCACCGGGTCGAGCAGGCCGATCCGCTCGTACCAGCGGAGCGTGTGGGCGGTGAGTCCGCTGGCGGCGGCGACCTCGCTGATGGTGTGCCGCGCGGTCCGGTCCGGTTCGCCGACCGGGTGGTCGAACACCTCGGAGCAGGTGCGCAGGCGGCTCTCGACGTGCGCGGGTGTGGCCATTGATCGTTCCCCCTGTCCTGTGCGACATCGACGACGCTACCGAGTTCGAGTGCACTCCAAGCAAGCCTGCCGATCACGTGGCGCCGGCCCGTCCGCGGCCCCGCGTTAGAGTCGACCGCATGGAGAGCTTGCGGATGATCGAGAACTGGCCCGTGCCCCACGCCGCGGCGGCGGTGGTCCGGGGCGCGGACGGAGCGGTGCTGGGTTCGCACGGGCCGCAGCAGCACCTCTTCCCGCTGGCTTCGGTGACCAAGCCGCTGACCGCGTACGCGGCGCTCGTCGCGATCGAGGAGGGCGTTTTCGAGCTGGACGACCCGGCCGGCCCGCCCGGTTCGACCGTGCGCCACCTGCTCGCCCACACCTCCGGCCTGGGCTTCGACGAGGACCGCGTGTTCGGCGAGCCCGGTACGCGCCGGCTCTACTCCAACGCCGGCTTCGACGCGCTCGCCCGGGCGCTCTCCGAGGCCGCCGGGATCGAGTTCCACCGCTACGCGGCCGAGGCGGTGTTCGAGCCGCTGGGCATGCACGACACCGTGCTCAACACCGCGCACAAGTCCCCGGCCGGTGCCGGCGGCCTGTCCACGGTGGCCGATCTGACCCGGTTCGCCGCCGAGCTGCAGTCGCCCAAGCTGCTGGACCCGTCCACCGTACGGCGGGCCACCCGCGAGGTCGCCTTCCCCGGCACCAGCGGGGTGCTGCCCGGCTACGGCCACCGCCGCCCGAACGACTGGGGCCTCGGCTTCGAGATCCGCGACGGCAAGAGCCCGCACTGGACGGGCACCGCCAACTCCCCGGAGACCTTCGGCCACTTCGGCCAGTCCGGCACCTTCCTCTGGGTCGACCCGCAGGCCGGTGCGGCCTGCATCGCGCTCACCGACCGGGACTTCGGCCCCTGGGCCGTCGAGGCCTGGCCGGCCCTCTCCGACGCGGTGCTGGCGGAGCTGGCGGAGCCGAACACTCCCTGACCGGGGAGCCGCCGAGCGGGTCAGCCGTACGAGACCGGCGAGTGCATCTCCCAGAGCAGGAGTTCGGCGCCGGTCCCGCCCGCCGTCGGGTCGGCGAAGGCGTCGCCGGTGATCCGCACGCTGTCGCCCGGGACCATCGAGCGGCCGCCGCCCTTGGGCCCCGGGACGGTGCGGTACCCGAGCGAGCCGGCCGTCAGGTGCGCGTACCGCCAGGGCGCCTCGGGCAGTACCGGCAGCGGCTGCCACGGCCCGGCGACGGCCAGCCAGAGCGCGGCGTCGCTCCGGCGCAGCCGCAGGGCGTCCGTCCCCGCGTCGCGCGCCATCCCGGAGGCGAGCAGCGTCAACCCGCCGTCCGCCGGTTCCACCCTGCGCAGGCCGTACGCGGGGGCGGCACCGAACTCGTCCGGCTGGAGCCACATCTGGACGAAGCGCACCGGCCCGGTGGCGCCGCCGAGGTTGCGCTCGGTGTGGGTGACGCCCGAGCCGGCGCTGAGGTGCTGGACCATGCCGGGGCGCACCACGCCGCTGTGGCCGTGCGAGTCCCGGTGGGCCAGCGCGCCCTCCAGCACCCAGGTCAGGATCTCGGTGTCCCGGTGCTTGTGCTCCTCGAACCCGGCGCCGGGGGCGAGGAGTTCCTCGTTGCACGCGAGCAGCGCGCCGAAGTGGGTGTTCTTCGGGTCGTAGTGGCCGGAGAAGGAGAACGCGTGTCGGGTCTCGATGCCCTCGGCCGGGACGGAGCGGTAGCGCTCGGCGGTGCGGCGCAGGTCGGCGCGGGGTCGGTCAGCGGCATCGGTCACGGCTCCACCGTAGCCCCCTGCGCCGGCCCGCCCAGGGGCGCCCGGCGGCACTCGGGAGCCGGTGCCGACGCCGCCCGCTCCGGCGCCGCTCCCCCGGGCGGTCGCCCGGCGCTTCCGGCGTCGGCGCGCCCCGCGGGCCGAGGTGTGACCCTTGCCACCGCGCCGCTCGGCCGGGGGGGTGTGCACGAGCAGTCACTCACGTGAGGCAGTCTTGTCCTTGTGCCAGCCGCTTCCGCTCACTCCACCAGCGAACCCAGTCCCGTCGCACCCGAACCGGCCGGGAAGAGTCCGGCGCCCCGGGCGGGCCGCGACCGCCCCGGCCGGGCGGCACCCCGTCTGACGGCCCAGGAGCGCAGGAACGCCGCCGAGCGGGCCGAGCGCCGGGCGGCGACCCTCAAGCGGCTGGAGAAGTCCTCGGGCAAGCTGGCCACCGCCGCGATCGCGCGGATGGACGACCAGCTCGGCTGGTACCGCCGGATGCCGCCGGAGCACCGTTCCTGGATCGGCCTGGTCGCCCAGGCCGGCATCGCCGCCTTCACCGAGTGGTACCGCCACCCCGACACCGCCCAGGCGATCTCCACCGACGTCTTCGGCACCGCGCCCCGCGAGCTGACCCGGGCCATCACCCTGCGCCAGACCGTCGAGCTGATCCGCACCACGATCGAGGTGATGGAGGAGGCCATCGAGGAGGTGGCCGCCCCCGGTGACGAGGCGGACATGCGCGAGTCGGTGCTCGTGTACGCCCGGGAGATCGCCTTCGCCACCGCCCAGGTGTACGCCCAGGCCGCGGAGGCCCGCGGCGCCTGGGACGCCCGGCTGGAGGCGCTGGTGGTCAACTCGCTGCTGTCCGGCGACGCCGACGAGGGTGTGCTCTCCCGCGCCGCCGCACTCGGCTGGGGGCAGCCCAGCCAGGTCCGGGTGGTGATGGGCAGCGCCCCGGACGGCGACAGCGAGCTGGTGGTCGAGGCGATCCGCCGGGCCGCGCGGTACGCGAAGCTGCACGTGCTGACCGGGGTGCTGGGCAGCCGCCTGGTGGTGGTGGTCGGCGGTGACAAGGAGCCGGTGCACGCCGCCCGGGCGCTGATCGGCCAGTTCGCGCCCGGCCCGGTGGTGATCGGCCCGACCGTGCCGGACCTGCTCTCGGCGACCCGCTCGGCGCACGCCGCCGCGGCCGGTCTGCGGGCCTGCGCAGCCTGGCCGGACGCGCCCCGCCCGGTGCTGGCCGACGACCTGCTGCCCGAGCGGGCACTGGCCGGGGACCAGGCCGCCCGGCGCCAGTTGGTGGAGGAGATCTACACACCGCTGGACGAGGCCGGCTCGGCCCTGCTGGAGACGCTGAGCGTCTACCTGGAACAGGCGTCCTCCCTGGAGGGCGCCGCCCGGATGCTCTTCGTCCACCCCAATACGGTGCGCTACCGGCTGCGACGTGTGACCGACGTCACGGGGTACGCGCCCTCCGACGTGCGTTCGGCGTTCACCCTGCGGATCGCACTGGCCCTCGGCCGACTGGCCGCGGCCGGGGAGTCCAGCTGAGCCAGGGTGTAGGGACCATACAATCCCGGATGGTTTTCTTCGTTACCGTCGCCTACCCGCCCCTGGGCGCCTGGCGAGAGAGGGTTGAACCGTGCTCGTAATCGTCGCCCCTGGACAGGGTGCCCAGTCCCCCGGTTTCCTCAGCCCCTGGCTGGAGCTCGACGGTGTCGCCGACCGCCTGCGCGGCTGGTCGGAGGTCGCCGGGCTCGACCTGGTGCACGCCGGCACCGAGGCGTCCGCCGAGGAGATCAAGGACACCGCCGTCGCCCAGCCCCTGCTGGTCGCCGCCGGTCTGATGACCGCCCGTGAGCTGTTCCCGGACGAGGACCTCGCCCGCAAGCTGGTCGGCGCCGTCGCGGGCCACAGCGTCGGCGAGATCACCGCCGCGGCCGGCGCCGGGGTGCTCAGCGCCCGGGACGCCCTGACCTTCGTGCGTGAGCGCGGCCGGGCCATGGCCGAGGCCGCCGCCGTCACCGAGACCGGCATGATCGCCGTGCTCGGCGGCGAGCCCGAGGTCGTCGCGGCGAAGCTGGCCGAGCACGGCCTGACCGCGGCCAACAACAACGGCGGCGGCCAGATCGTCGCGGCCGGCACCCTGGCCCAGCTCGAAGCGCTGAAGGCGGACCCGCCGGCCGGCGCCAAGCTGATCGCGCTCAAGGTGGCCGGTGCCTTCCACACCGAGCACATGGCCCCGGGCGTCGAGCGGCTGGCCGCGCTGGCCCCGACGCTGACCGTGGCCGACCCGCAGGTCCGCTACGTCTCCAACAAGGACGGCGAGGTCGTCGAGTCCGGCGCCGAGGTGCTGTCGCGTCTGGTGTCGCAGGTCTCCAACCCGGTCCGCTGGGACCTCTGCATGGAGACCCTGGGCCGGCTCGGCGCGACCGCCGTGATCGAACTGTCCCCCGCGGGCACCCTCACCGCGCTGCTCAAGCGCAACCTCAAGGGCGTGGCCACGCTCGCCCTGAAGACCCCCGCCGATCTGGACAAGGCCCGTGAGCTCGTCGCGGAGCACGGCGGTCAGGATCAGCAGCCCCAGGAGGACCAGGCATGACCAAGCCGCAGATCCGGCCCGCCGCCGGTGCGCAGTACTCCCGCATCCACGGGGTCGGCGGCTACCGCCCGGTCCGGGTCATCCCGAACTCCGAGGTGCTGGAGTGGATCGACTCGTCGGACGAGTGGATCCGCACCCGCAGCGGGATCGCCGAGCGGCGCTGGGCCGGCCCGGAGGAGTCCGTCGCCGAGATGTCGGTGCAGGCCGCCGGCAAGGCCATCGCACAGGCCGGGATCGCCCCCGAGCAGATCGGCGGCGTGATCGTCGCGACGGTCTCGCACCTCAAGCAGACCCCGGCGATCGCCACCGAGATCGCCGAGCGGCTCGGCTGCGGCACCGCCCCGGCGTTCGACATCTCGGCCGCCTGCGCCGGCTTCGGCTACGGCCTGGGCCTGGCCGACGGCATGATCCGCGGCGGCAACGCCGAGTACGTGCTGGTGATCGGCGTCGAGCGGCTCAGCGACCTCACCGACACCTCGGACCGCTCGACCGCGTTCATCTTCGGTGACGGCGCCGGCGCGGCGATCGTCGGCCCGTCGGACACCCCCGGGATCGGCAAGCTGATCTGGGGCTCGGACGGCTCGCAGGCCGACGTCATCTCGCAGACCCAGGCCTGGGACACCGCCTTCGCCAAGCCCGGCGCCATCAACGGCCAGGGCGAGGAGTCGAAGTGGCCGGCGCTGCGGATGGAGGGCCAGCCGGTCTTCCGCTGGGCGGTGTGGGAGATGGCCAAGGTGGCCCAGCAGGCGCTGGACGCCGCCGGGATCACCGCCGACCAGCTCGGCGCCTTCATCCCGCACCAGGCCAACATGCGGATCACCGACGCCATGATCAAGGCGCTCAAGCTTCCGGAGTCGGTGCCCGTCGCCCGCGACATCGCCGAGACCGGCAACACCTCCGCGGCCTCCATTCCGCTGGCGATGGAGCGCATGTTGGAGAGCGGTGAGGCGCACAGCGGCGACCTCGCGCTGATCATCGGGTTCGGGGCGGGTCTCGTGTACGCCGCGGCAGTCGTTACGCTCCCCTAGGCGCGTTTCGCCCCATCCATCCGCAAACCTGTGTTCGGCCGCCGGTCGGACACGCTCAACACCGAAGAGGAGCAGCCAGAATGGCTACGCAGGAAGAGGTCCTGGAGGGTCTCGCCGAGATCGTCAACGAGATCGCCGGCATCCCGGCGGAGGACGTCCAGCTGGACAAGTCCTTCACCGACGACCTCGACGTCGACTCGCTGTCCATGGTGGAGGTCGTCGTGGCCGCCGAGGAGCGCTTCGACGTCAAGATCCCGGACGACGAGGTCAAGAACCTGAAGACCGTCGGCGACGCGGTGAAGTACATCCTCGACAACGCCTGAGCGGTCGACTCGTTCGAGTCAACCAGCCCGTCCGGCGTCAGGAACGCCGCGGACGGCTGACCCGTCGGCCCGGCTCCCCGAGTCGAGCCGACCCGCCGGCCGGGACGCCCCACCGGGCGCCCGGCCGGGCCCTTCCCCGGCTCGCCGCCGACCCCCGCACAACGTGAAAGAAGAGAAACCAGTGACCGCTGAAAACCGTACCGTGGTCGTCACGGGTATCGGCGCCTTCACGCCGCTGGGCGGCGACGCCGCCACCACCTGGGAGAACCTGGTCGCCGGGCGCTCCGGAGTGGCGGCCCTGACCGAGGAGTGGGCCCAGGACCTGCCGGTCCGGATCGCCGCGCGCACCGCCGTCGAGCCGGGCGAGATCCTGCCCCGCCCGCTGGCCCGCCGGCTGGACCGCTCCGCCCAGTTCGCGCTGATCGCCGCCCGCGAGGCCTGGGCCGACGCCGGCTTCGAGACCCCGGCCACCGACGAGTCCTCCAAGCTCGCCCCCGAGCGCCTGGGCGCCGTCATCGCCTCCGGCATCGGCGGCGTGACCACCCTGCTCGACCAGTACGACGTGCTGCGCGAGAAGGGCGCCCGCAAGGTCTCCCCGCACACCGTCCCGATGCTGATGCCCAATTCCCCGGCGGCGAACGTCGGTCTGGAGGTCGGCGCCCGCGCCGGCGTGCACACCCCGGTCTCCGCCTGCGCCTCCGGCGCCGAGGCGATCGGCTACGCGATCGAGATGATCCGCAGCGGCCGCGCCGACGTCGTGGTGGCCGGCGGCACCGAGGCGGCGATCCACCCGCTGCCGATCGCCGCGTTCGCCAACATGATGGCGATGTCCAAGAACAACGACGAGCCCGAGCGCGCCTCCCGCCCGTACGACAAGGCCCGTGACGGCTTCGTGCTGGGCGAGGGCGCCGGTGTGGTCGTGCTGGAGAGCCTGGAGCACGCCGAGGCGCGCAGTGCCCGGATCTACTGCGAGGCCGTGGGCCAGGGCCTGTCCTCGGACGCCCACCACATCGCGCAGCCGGAGCCGACCGGCGCCGGTGTGGCCCGCGCACTGGCCGACCTGTTCGAGCGCAACGCGCTGGACAAGGCCGAGATCGTGCACGTCAACGCGCACGCCACCTCGACCCCGCAGGGCGACACCGCCGAGCTGAAGGCGCTGCGCAAGGAGCTGGGCGACGACCTCGACCACATCTACGTCTCGGCCACCAAGTCGATGACCGGTCACCTGCTGGGCGGCGCCGGCGGCATCGAGACCGTCGCCACCGTGCAGGCGCTGTACCACCGGGTCGCCCCGCCGACCATCAACGTCGAGGAACTGGACGACGAGGTGGACGCGACGATCGTGCGCGAGGCCACCCCGCTGCCCGAGGGCCGGATCGCCGCGCTGAACAACTCGTTCGGCTTCGGCGGCCACAACGTGGTGCTGGCCTTCCGCACCCGCTGAGGACCGTGACGAAGGGGCCGGCGCTCTCCGCGAGCGCCGGCCCCTTCGTCGTACCGTCCGGGCCGTCCGTACCGTCCGGGCCGTCGGGGTTTCAGACCACCTGGTGCAGCCAGCGCACCGGCGCGCCCTCGCCCGCGTACCGGAAGGGCTCCAGCTCGTCGTCCCAGGGCTTGCCCAGCAGCCGGGCGATCTCGGCCTCCAGGTCGGCGCCCTCGCTGCGGGCCCGCAGCAGCACCGCGCGCAGCCGGTCCTCGGGGATCAGGATGTCGCCGTGGATGCCCGTGACGGCGTGGAAGATGCCGAGCGAGGGCGTGCTGCTGTACCGCTCGCCCTCCGCCGTGGCGCAGGGCTCGCTGGTCACCTCGTACCGCATGAGCTGCCAGCCGCGCAGCGCGGAGGCGAGCTTCGAGGCCGTGCCGGGCTCCCCCTGCCAGGAGAGTTCGGCACGCCAATGCCCGGGTGCGGCCGGCTGGCGGATCCAGTCCAGGCTCACCCGCACACCGAGCACCCCCGCGACGGCCCACTCGACGTGCGGGCACAGCGCGCGGGGCGCGGAGTGGATGTAGAGAACTCCACGTGTCGTCACCGGGACCTCCAGGCTGTGGACGAGGGTCGCCTTCCCCAGCTGCCTCGCTGCCTGCAGTGATCCACAGTTACCCACGTTTGCCGACATTAAGCTACTAAATTGAGCAAAACGGACAGGCTTTCGCTCAATGCTAGTCGAATCCTCAACGAGGTCTACCCCTCGGCCGGATCTCTCCCCCGAACGGCCCCATCGCCGGGCGGGACCACCGTACCGCGCGGCGCCACGCGATGGATGACGCACTTTCGGATCCGGCCGGAATGCGGTAGTGCGGCCGCTTCCCCTGCGCCGTGCACGCGAACCGCCCCGCCGCCCTCCTCGGGCGCGCGGGGCGGGGTCCGTGCCGCTGACGGCGGGTCAGCCCTCCAGGCTAACCACCATCTTGCCGGTGTTGACGCCGCGCAGCAGGTCGATGAAGGCCTGGGCGGCGTTCTCGAAGCCGTCCACCACGGTCTCCTCGGTGCGCAGCTCGCCGGACTTCAGCCAGCCGGCCACCTCGGCGACGAACTGCGGCTGCAGGGCGGCGTGGTCGCTCACCAGCATGCCCTCCAGGCGCAGCCGCTTGCCGATCGCCAGCGCGAGGTTGCGCGGGGCGGCCGGCGCGGTGGTCTCGTTGTACTGGGCGATCGCGCCGCAGAGCACCGCGCGGCCGTGCACGCCGAGCGCGCCGATCGCGGCCTCCAGGTGGTCGCCGCCGACGTTGTCGAAGTAGAGGTCGATGCCGTCCGGGGCGGCGGCGGCCAGCTGCTCGGCGACGGGGGCGTCCTTGTAGTTGAAGGCGGCGTCGAAGCCGTACTCGTCGACCAGCTTGGCGACCTTCTCCGCCGAGCCGGCCGAGCCGACCACCAGCGAGGCGCCCTTGAGCCGGGCGATCTGGCCGACCAGCGAGCCGACCGCGCCGGCCGCGCCGGAGACGAAGACCTTGTCGCCCTCCTTGAGGCCGCCGACGGCGAGCAGACCGGCGTAGGCGGTCAGGCCGGGCATGCCGAGCACGCCCAGGTACGCGGAGAGCGGGGCGGCCTGCGGGTCGACCTTGACCGCGTGCCCGGCGGCCAGGGTGGCGTACTCGCGCCAGCCGAGGCCGTGCAGCACCGCGTCGCCCGGGGCGAAGCCCTCGGCCTCGGAGGCGACCACGTAGCCGACCGCGCCGCCCTCCATGGCCTCGCCGAGCCGGAACGGCGGGACGTAGGACTTGACGTCGTTCATCCGGCCGCGCATGTACGGGTCCACCGAGAGGTGGGTGTTGCGGACCAGGATCTCGCCCGGGCCGGGCGTCCGGACCGGGGCCTCGACCAGGGCGAAGTCGGTGGGCACCGGCCAGCCCTGGGGGCGGGCGGCGAGGTGCCATTCACGGGCGGTGGCGGGGGTGGCCTGCTCTGCCATGGAGGTGCTCCTCGGAGGGGTTCGACAGGGTGAAAGGTTGAGCAACTGAAGTAACGATGGACATGAAAGGTTCACCTTGTCAACTTTTCAGGTAGACTCGGGGCCATGGACACTCAGCCGACCCCGGCCGCCGCGCGGCAGTCCGACGAGATCACCCGCGAGGTCGTCGACCTGATGGCCAACCTGGTCGCGCTCTTCCACCGCGAGTACGAGGAGGCCGCGGCCGCCCGCTCGCTCACCGGCGCCCAGGCCAAGGTGCTGGCCCTGCTGCGGCGCGGCCCGCTGCCGATGCGGCAGATCGCCCAGACGCTCAGCTGCGAGCCGTCCAACATCACCGGCATCGTCGACCGGCTGGAGGCCCGCGGCTTCGTCACCCGGGAGGCCGACCGGCAGGACCGCAGGGTCAAGCTCGTCGCCGCCACCGAGACCGGCGCGGCCGCCTCCGAGGAGCTGCGCGAGTCCCTCAACTTCGCCCGGGAGCCGCTCGCCGCGCTCGGCCCGGAGGAGCGGACCGTCCTGCGCGACCTGCTCCGCCGGATGCTCACCGGCGCCGCGGGCCCCGGCGCGTGAGCAGCATCACAGCCCCCGGAGCCGATTCCCCCGCCCACCGGGGGTAACCGAACGGCCTCCCAGGACGTCTAACGTTCGAACATCGAACGCGAGACACCTGAAGACGGGGGGCACGGAGGATGAGCAGCAGCACGCGCCGGCGCCGCTACCTGCGGACCGCCATCGGCCTGGCCGCCGTGCTGGTGCTGTCGGTCGTGGGAGCCGGGGCCTGGTTCTACCACCGGCTGGACAGCAACATCACCACCTTCGACGCGGGCGGCGTCGCCACCGAGCGCCCGCCCGCCCCCGTCCCGGCTTCCCCCGGTGCCCAGGTGCCGGTCAACGTACTGCTGCTGGGCTCGGACACCCGGGACGACGGCAACAACGCCCTGGGCGGCGGAGACCAGGGCCCGGGCCACTCGGACACCGCGATCCTGCTGCACGTCTACGCCGACCACAAGCACGCCGTCGGCGTCTCGATCCCCCGCGACACCCTGGTCACCCTGCCGGCCTGCAAACTGCCCGACGGCACCTGGACCAAGCCCCGCACCGACCAGATGTTCAACTCGGCCTTCAGCGTCGGCGACTCCCCCAAGGGCAACCCGGCCTGCACCCAGAACACCGTGGAGAAGCTCACCGGGCTGCGGATCGACCACACCGTCGTGGTCGACTTCAAGGGCGCCGCCGCGATGGCCGACGCCGTCGGCGGCGTGGACGCCTGCGTGCCCAACGACGTGAACGAGTACGGCATCCACCTCAAGAAGGGGATCCAGCGGCTCACCGGGCAGTCCGCGGTGGACTACCTGCGGGCCCGCCACGGGATCGGCGACAACTCCGACATCGGCCGGATGAAGCGCCAGCAGGCCTTCCTCTCCTCGATGATCAAGAAGGTGCAGAGCCAGGGCTTCTCGCTGACCACCCTGCTCCCGCTGGCGGACGCGGCCACCAGGTCGCTCACCGTGGACGAGGGCCTCGGCACCGCCATGAAGCTGGTGGACTTCGCCCGCTCGGTGCAGGACATCAAGCTCTCCGACGTCACCTTCGTCACCGCGCCCTGGCGCTTCGCCGGGGACCGGGTGCGGCTCGTCCAGCCGGACGCCGACACCCTGTGGAAGCTGCTGCGCGAGGACCGCACCCTGGACGGGCGGAGCACCGCCGGTACCGGCGCCGCCGCCTCGCCGGACGCGAGCCCCAGCGCGGACGCGCCGCTCGGCCCCGAGCAGGCCGCCGTCCCGATCACCGTGGTCAACGGCGTCGGCACCGCCGGGCTGGCCGGCTCCGGCGCCGAGACGCTCAAGGGCCGCGGCTTCCAGAACGTCGTGCTGGGCGCCAACGACCCGGGCAAGCAACACACCCAGGTCTCCTACGACCCGGCGCTGAAGACCACCGCCGACCAGGTCGCGGCGCTCTTCCCGGGCGCCAGTGCGGTCGAGGAGCCCGGCTCGGGCGGCATCACCGTCACCCTCGGCGCGGACTACCACCCGGCCGGCAGCACCCGGCTGGACGCGGTCACCAGCCCCTCGCCGGCACCCGGGACGTCGACCGCACCGAGTACCTCGCCGAGCGGCGTGCCGAGCGGCGTCCCGACCGGTATAGCGGAGAACACCCGCGGCGCCGACACCGACCCGTGCGCCGACCTGACCTTCGGCTCCTGAGCGCCTACTCCGGATCCGGCAGGCCGGTGACCACGGCGGTCAGCCGGGTGCCGGGCGGGAAGGCGCCCGCCCCGGCCAGGTCGGCCAGCGCGGCGAGCAGCTTGGCGACGTAGCGGCGCTCCACCGGGACGCCGTGGCGGCGCTCGAACTCCCCGGCGAAGGCGGCCAGTTCCGGCCGGACCCGGCCGTACCCGCCGCCGTGGTGGTCGTGGTCGATCC
Organism: Kitasatospora sp. NPDC001539; assembly: GCF_040298565.1. Lineage (NCBI taxonomy): Bacteria > Bacillati > Actinomycetota > Actinomycetes > Kitasatosporales > Streptomycetaceae > Kitasatospora > Kitasatospora sp. NPDC001539. The sequence goes on from NZ_JBEPAK010000114.1 coordinate 14,524, forward strand.
GCCAGTTGGCGAACTCGCGTCCGTACCCGGCCCGGTGCAGCCGGGCGACCTCCTCCTCCAGGTAGCCCTCGCCGCCGCGCAGCACGGCCACCCCGAGCGCCCGCGCGCCCGGCGGCAGGCCCGCCGCGATGCCGGCCAGGGTGCCGCCGGTGCCGACCGGGCAGCGGACCACGTCCCGCCCGCCGAGGTCGGGCAGCTCCGCCGGGATCGCGGCGGCACCGATCGCGGCCAGGGCGTTGGAGCCGCCCTCCGGAAGCACCAGGCACCGGCCCCAACGGCGCTCCAGGGCCGCCGTGCCGTCCGTACCGCCCTCGCCCCCGGCCCGGCCGACCGCCTCCCGGTAGGCGGCCCGGGTGAGGAACTCCAGCCGCATCCCGTCCCGTTCGGCGGCCCGCAGCGACCAGTTGCGCGGCCGCCCGGCCAGTTCCTCGCCGCGCACCAGCCCGACGCTCTCCAGCCCGAGCGCCGAGGCGGCGGCCGCCACCGCCCGCAGATGGGTCGAGTAGGCCCCGCCGAAGGTCAGCAACCGGGTGTGCCCCTGCTCGACGGCGGCAGCGAGGTTCGGCGCGAGCTTGCGCCACTTGTTGCCGGGGACGGTCGGGTGCAGCAGGTCGTCCCGCTTCAGCCGCAGCTCCACCCCGGCCCGGGCGAAGACCCCGTCGGTGCAGTCCACCAGCGGGGTCGGCAACAGGGCGGGTTCGAGCACCCGGCCAGCTTAGGCGGTGCCCACCGGGGGCCGGACCCACCCCGGAATCGTCTCCGCTTCGCCGGCCGCATTCCCCTCGCCCGTCCAGAGGACGACCTGATCCGCCCCGGCTTCCAGGGCCCGGTCGCTCAGCGCCCGGACGGCCCGCGTCGCGGCTCCCGGCCCCGGCCGTCCGGCAGGAGGGCGTATGCGGGCGTGCCCGAGTTCGGTGCGGTCGCGGGGACTGCTGCTCCGTCATGTCGGCCGGGTCCGGGTGACAGAGGGCGCACGAGGCGTCGCGTCTGTGGGAAGGGGCCCGTGCGCCTCGCGAGACGCACGCCGTGAGCTGCTCGACGGTTCCCCGGGGGGGGACGGCTTCACCGTCAACCCGCTCCCCTGGCGTTCCCATCCGGGTGAAACCCAGCGTGGCATCCCCGGTTCCTGCTAGGCCCTGGCCTACAGTTCCAGTCTCAAGAGCCGACGTTTCCGCTGGTCAGCGCAGATCAACTGCCGACGCCCTGTCGGCTCGTCACAGGTGGGGCGGGTGGGACTCGAACCCACGACCAAGGGATTATGAGTCCCCTGCTCTAACCGGCTGAGCTACCGCCCCGGTTCCGCCGCGCGCGCCGGTTCGTCGGCCACGGCAGCAGCAGACGGCCCCGCGAGGCCGTCCCGGGCAGCATAGCCGGTCGATCACCCGTGGTGCGCGCCGGGGGCGCACCTGGGTGCGGGAGGGCGCGCGCCTCTCCGGGCGGCGCAGCCCGGCTGGCGTGCGAGCCCCGGTCGGGGGCAGCCTGGGCTGATGACGATGCGTGGGAGGGGAGCGGCGGCCGGGGCCCTGCTGCTGGCGCTCGCCGTGACCGGCTGCACCACCGCGACGCGCTCCGGCGGGGTCGTCCCGACCGTCACCTCGGCCTTCCCCTCCGCCTCCGGGGCCGGCTCCACGGACACCCACGGCTGGACTAAGCAGCGGTTCAAGGGCGCGATCGGCAAGCACACCGGGGTCACCCGCACCGCCAAGCCCACCGTGCTCAACGGCCTGGTCGGCGCGGTGTTCACCCGCAACGCGGACGGCGACCACTTCTGCACCGCCAGCGTGGTGGACAGCGCCGGGCTCAACCTGATCGTCACCGCCGCCCACTGCGTCTGGGACCCGAAGCTCGGCCAGCGCAGCGACCTGGTGTTCGTCCCCGGCTACCGCAACGGCGACACCCCCAGCGGCGTCTGGCCGCTGCTGGCGGTCACGGTCGACGACGGCTGGAAGGACCACGCCGATCCGGACGTGGACGTCGCCTTCGCGGTGGTCCAGGCCCAGAACGGCCGGCAGGTGCAGGAGGTGCTCGGCGCCAACAAGCTGGGCGTCAACCGCGGCTACCGACTCCCGGTGCGGGTCACCGGCTACCCCGGCAGCAGCGACGTCCCGATCACCTGCGCCAACACCACCACCGAGCAGAGCCCGACCCAGCTGCGGATCGACTGCCCCGACTACACCGGCGGCACCAGCGGCAGTCCCTGGGTGACGGACTTCGACCCGGCCTCCAGGACCGGCACCGTGGTGGGCGTGATCGGCGGCTACCAGGAGGGCGGAGACAGCCCGGACACCTCCTACAGCAGCTACTTCGGCGACCGGATCCAGGCGCTCTACGACCGGGCCACCGGTTGAGCCGTACCTGACCCGACTGCGCGCGGCCTGAGCCCCACCCGGCAACGGGTGCGTTCCGCACCGGTCGTGCACCCGGCAGTGGCGTTCGCGGGCCCGGCCTGGTAGATCTTCCTCACGAACGGCGGAACGCACGGCCAGGATGCCCGCCCCGAGGAACGAGACGGAGCACCCGATGGCGCCCCGCCCGGTACCGCGTGCGCGCACGGCCAGGGTGACCGCGCTGGCCGCCCTGCTGCTGGCCGCCGGCACCGCCTGCGGCGGGTCGGACGCCCCGCCCAACGCCGAGGTCGCCCAGCCGAACCCGGTCCGCGACCGGATCGGCACCCTGTCCATCCACTCCGCGCAGGGCCCACGGGCGTGCACCGCGAGCGTGGTGCACAGCCCCCGCCGCAACCTGCTGGTCACCGCGGCGCACTGCGTGCAGAACCGTCGGATCGGCCTGCTGGACGGGCTGGTGTTCACCCCCGGCTACCGCAACGGGTACACGCCGTACGGGACTTGGCCGGTGCAGTCGATCACCGTGGACCCGCGCTGGGCGCAGGACGACGACCCCGACTACGACGTGGCGTTCATCACCGTCCGCCCGGTGGACGGCCGGGAGATCGAGGACGCGGTCGGCGGCAACCCGATCGGGACGGACCAGGGCGTGGGGCTGACCGTCTCGGTGACCGGCTACCCGAACGAGAGCGACGAACCGATCACCTGCTCCGTGCGGACCCGCTCGCAGGGCTCGACCCAGGAGCGCTTCGACTGCGGCGGCTACACCGACGGCACCAGCGGCAGCCCGTGGGTGACGGCGAGCGGGACGGTGATCGGTGTGATCGGCGGCTACCAGGAGGGCGGCGAAAGCCCGGGCACCTCCTACAGCGTGGCCTTCGACCAGCGGGTCGCCGACCTCTACCGGCGGGCGACCACCTGAGGGCGCCGGGTGATGGGAGACGAGGAGGTGACGAAGGGGTGTTGATGACGGGAGGAGCCGAGGCGGGGGTGACGGACGCAACAAGCGCCCGGGCCAACACGAAGGCCCCCCGGTCGTCCGAGGGGCCTTCGCTCTGAGCAGTCACCGGGCGGACCCGGTGCAGCTCCCGCAATTGGACTCGAACCAATAACCTGCCGGTTAACAGCCGGCTGCTCTGCCAATTGAGCTATGCGGGATCGTGCTACTCGACTTCGGTACCACGCACAGGAAACGGGCTCCTGAAGAGCCCTCTCCCGAGCTCCCCCAATTGGACTCGAACCAATAACCTGCCGATTAACAGTCGGCTGCTCTGCCAATTGAGCTATGGGGGATCGGCTTCCGCTCCGGCTCCCGTGACCCGGGCTCCTCGGCGCTCGCTGCGGGACATACATTAGCGCACTCGGGGGGGTGGTCCGCCAATCGCTTTCCCCGGCCGCCCGGCACGGCCGTCCCGGCGCGCCCGCCGCGCGCCCGCGACGTCCCCCGGGGATGCTGGGGGCGCGGACGGTTCGCCGTCCCGACCAACGGGTAGGGCAATGCGGCAGAGGCCGCCAGGAGAGGGTGGATCCGATCATGTGGAAGGTGTCGTTGGCCGTGGGTTTCGCGGCCGGCTACGTCCTGGGCTCGCGGGCCGGGCGCCAGCGCTACGAGCAGATCGCCAAGGTCACCCGGCAGATCACCCAGAGCCCCACGGTTCAGGGGGCGACGGAACGGGCCCGGCAGCAGGCCGGCGCCGTCGCGGGGAAGGCCGCCGGTGCGGTCGCGGACCGCGTCGGGGACCGGCTGCCGACCGCGGTCACCGAACGGGTGCCGTACTTCAACCGCTCACGGTCGGAGGACGACGGCTGGGGCACCTTCCGCCCGTGACCGGGCGGTGAGACCGGCGCGACGGACGGCCCGGCGGGGCGTTCCGAACCGGCAAAGACTCACCCGGCCCGGACGCGTCCCGGGCCGGGCTGAGGCATGATCTCGACATGGCCATCGTCGCGGGGATAGACAGCTCGACCAACCGCACCCGGATCGTCGCGTGCGACACCGACACCGGCGCCGTCCTGCGCTCCGGGAAGGCCCCCCATCCCGTCCCCGAGAGCCTGGAGTTGCGCGCGGGCGAGGCCGACCCCCAGATGTGGCTGCACTCGCTCGGCGACGCCGCGGCCGGCGGCCTGCTGGAGGGCGTCCGGGCGATCGGCGTCAGCGCGCAGCAGCACGGCATGATCGGCCTGGACGCGGGCGGGGTGCTGGTCCGGCCCGCGATGCTGTGGCACGACCCGCGGGCCGGCGGTGCCGCGGCCAAGCTGCTGGACGCCCTCGGCGGCCCGGCCGCCTGGACCGCCGCGATCGGCGCGGTGCCCGGCCCGACGTACACCATCGCCAAGCTCCGCTGGCTGGCCGAGTTCGAGCCGGCCAACGCCCGCCGGATCGCCGAGGTGCTGCTGCCGCACGACTGGCTGGTCTGGCAGTTGCTCGGCCACCCCAAGCGCCGCACCACCGACCGGGGCGACGCCTCCGGGACGGGCTACTGGTCCCCGATCACCGGCGAGTACCGGCAGGACCTGGTCGAGCTGGCGCTCGGCCACGGGCTCAAGCTGCCCGAGGTGCTCGGCCCCGCCGAGCCCGCCGGGCACACCCCCGAGGGTCTGCTGATCTCGGCCGGCACCGGCGACAACATGGCCGCGGCGCTGGGCCTGGGCCTCGGCCCGGGCGACGCGGTGGTCTCGCTCGGCAGCGCCGGGACGATCTTCGCGGTGCACGAGCAGGCCGTGGTGGACGCCTCCGGCCTGGTGTCCTCCTTCGCCGACGCCAGCGGCCGCCACCTGCCGATGGTCGCCACCCTCAACGCCGCCCAGGTCCTGCGTTCCACCGCGGCCCTGCTCGGCCGGGACCTGGACGGGCTGAGCGACCTCGCCCTGCACTCCTCCCCCGGCGCCTACGGCCTGGTGCTGCTGCCGTACCTGGACGGCGAACGCACCCCCGCGCTGCCGCACGCCGCCGGCACTCTGACCGGCCTGCGGGCCGAGGCGATGACGCCCCAGCACCTGGCCCGGGCCGCCGTCGAGGGCATGCTCTGCAACATCGCGGACGCGCTGGACGTGCTCCGCACCCAGGGCGTGGGGATCAAGCGGGTGTTCCTGCTCGGCACGGCCGGTCGGCTGCCCGCCGTCCGGCACATCGCCCCGATGCTGTTCGGTGTCCCGGTGGTGGTGCCCCCGCCGGCCGCCCACGCCGCGCGCGGGGCCGCCCGGCAGGCCGCCTGGGCGCTGGCGGGCACCCCGGAGCCGCCGGAGTGGGAGCTGCCGGACGCCGAGACGGTCGAGCCCGAGGACGAACAGGACCTCGCGATCGGCGCCGCGGTGCGCCAGCAGTACCGCGCCGCCCGCGACCAGGTCCACCCGGAGGCCTCGGCCTCGTAGCCCTCGCTTCGCCGCCCTCGCTTCGCCGCCTTCGCTTCGCCGCCTTCACTCGGCGGCTTCGTCGCTTCGCCGCTTCGTCGCCTCGTCGCTTCCGTCCCGGTGGTTCGGACCGGTCCCCGAAACCCCGGGTGGGGCCTTGGCCGGAGTCCGCCGCTGAAGATGCGTCACCCGGCGCCCGGTGGCAGCGTGGGTCCGGAACACGGACACCGAGCGCGAAGGGCGGCAGTTCCCATGGCCTTGCACAAGGGAGCCGGCGACGGCCGCCGGTTGAGCGTCAGCCCGTTCCTCGGCGTCACCGACCCGCTCGGCGCGATGGAACTCGCCCCGCCCGTGCACCGGCTCGCCGACGGCCCGGTGGCGGCGGACACCGCGTACCAGCTGGTCCATGACGAGCTGATGCTCGACGGCAGCGCCCGGCTGAACCTGGCGACCTTCGTCACCACCTCCATGGAGGTGCAGGCGACCCGGCTGATGACCGAGTGCCTGGACAAGAACATGATCGACAAGGACGAGTACCCGCAGACCGCCGAACTGGAGCGGCGCTGCGTGGCCATCCTCGCCGACCTCTGGCACGCCCCCGACCCGGACGCCGCGGTCGGCTGTTCCACCACCGGCTCCAGCGAGGCCTGCATGCTCGCCGGGATGGCGCTCAAGCACCGCTGGATGCGCCGCAACGCCGAGCGCTACGCGGCCGGGGCCCGGCCCAACCTGGTGATGGGCGTCAACGTCCAGGTGTGCTGGGAGAAGTTCTGCACCTTCTGGGAGGTCGAGGCGCGCACCGCGCCCATGGAGGGCGAGCGCTTCCACCTCGGCCCCGAGCAGGCGGTCGCGCTGTGCGACGAGAACACCATCGGCGTGGTCGGCATCCTCGGCTCCACCTTCGACGGCTCGTACGAGCCGATCGCGGAGATCTGCGCCGCGCTCGACGAGCTCCAGGAGCGCACCGGCCTGGACATCCCGGTGCACGTGGACGGCGCCTCCGGCGGCATGGTGGCGCCGTTCCTCGATCCGGAGCTGGTGTGGGACTTCCGGCTGCCCCGGGTCGCCTCGATCAACACCTCGGGGCACAAGTACGGGCTGGTCTACCCGGGCGTCGGCTGGGCGCTGTGGCGGAACAAGGAGTCGCTGCCGGAGGAACTGGTCTTCCGGGTCGACTACCTGGGCGGCGAGATGCCGACCTTCGCCCTCAACTTCTCCCGGCCCGGCGCGCAGGTGGCGGCGCAGTACTACGTGTTCCTGCGGCTCGGCCGGGAGGGGTTCAAGGCGGTCCAGGGGGCCTGCCGGGACGTCGCCGGCTACCTGGCGGAGGAGATCGGGAAGCTGGGCTGCTTCCGGCTGCTGACGCGTGGTGACCAACTGCCGGTGTTCGCCTTCACCACCGCCGAGGGAACGCCCTTCGACGTGTTCGACGTCTCGCGACGGCTGCGCGAGCGCGGCTGGCAGGTGCCCGCGTACACCTTCCCGGCGAACCGGCAGGACCTCTCGGTGCTCCGGGTGGTCTGCCGCAACGGCTTCTCGCGGGACCTCGCCGACCTGCTGCTGGCCGACCTGAACCGGCTGCTGCCGGAGCTGCGGCGCCAGCCCGTCCCGCTCAAGGAGCTCGGGGTGCCGGTCAGCGAGGGCTTCCACCACTGAGGCGGGCCCGCGGTTCCCGGTGGGAGGGCGCGGCGAAGCGCCTCCCACCGGGGTCCCGGCGGTGGGGGGGGGCGGCCCCCCCCCCGGGGGCCGCCCCCCGGGGGGGGGGGGGGGGGGCGGGCCCGGCGGGGGCGCGCGCGGGGGCGGGGGGCGGGCGGGCGGCGGCGGGGGGGGGCAG
>NZ_JBEPAK010000115.1:0-21800 GCF_040298565.1 Kitasatospora sp. NPDC001539
GCCGACCGCGTCGTCTTCCTCGCCGACGGCCGCATCGTCGACGAACTCCACGCCCCCACCGCCGACACCGTCCTGGACCGCATGCGCCGCTTCGACGCCAAGGGCCGCACCAGCTGACCCGGCTCGCACCCCGACGCCACCGACCCACGAGCACTCCAGGACTGACACTCCCCCATGTTCCGCACCGCTCTGCGCAACGTGCTGGCCCACAAGGGCCGGCTCCTCATGACGACGCTGGCCGTCCTGCTCGGCACCGCCTTCGTGGCCGGCACGCTCGTCTTCTCCGACACCCTCGGCGAGGCGCTCAGGACCCAGAACTCCAGGAGCTACACCGACATCGCCGTCACGGTCAGCGACCACGAGGCCGTCGACCGCGGCTACGACCACGGCGGCCGGGCCACCACCGGCCCGACGCTCACCGAGCAGACCCGGGCGAAGGTCGCCGCGCTGCCCGGCGCCGCCGAGGCCCGCGGTGTGGTCAGCGGGTTCGCCGGCATCGCCGACAAGAAGGGCGCGCTGATCGGCGACGGCTTCTCCACCACCGGCACCAACTACGTCCCGGGCGCCGACGGCACCGACCCACGCTACCCGCTGGTGGAGGGCCGCGGCCCCCGGAACGCCTCCGAGGTCGCCCTCGACACCAGGACCGCCGCCAAGGGCGGCTTCAAGGTCGGCGACACCGTCCGCGTCGCGGTCAACGGCCCGGTGATGGAGCTCAGGCTCACCGGCACCCTGCACACCAACGACCCGCGGGTGACGGCCGGCGGCTCGCTGGCCGCCTTCGACACCGACACCGCCCAGCGGCTCTACCTGAGCCCGGGCCGCTTCGCCGAGCTGGACGTCAAGGCCGCGCCGGGCGCCGACGACGCCGCACTGCTCGCCGCCGTCCGGCAGGCCGTACCCCGGGCCGACAGCATCGAGGCCAGGACCGGGCGCGAGCTCGCCGCCGAGCAGGACCGGATGATCAAGCAGAGCACCAGGTTCCTCAGCACCTTCCTGCTGGGCTTCGCGGGCATCGCACTGTTCGTCGGGGTCTTCATCATCGCCAACACCTTCACCATGCTGGTCGCCCAGCGCACCAAGGAGCTGGCCCTGCTGCGCGCCGTCGGCGCCACCCGCCGCCAGATCACCCGCTCCGTGCTGGCCGAGGCACTGCTGGTCGGCCTCACCGCGTCGGTGGCCGGCCTGCTGGCCGGCATCGGCATCGCCGTCGGGCTCAAGGCGCTGCTCAACGGCCCGATGGACGCCAACCTGCCGGACGGCCCGCTGATCGTCGCCCCGTCCACCGTGGTCGCGGCGATCGCGGTCGGCGTGCTGGTGACGGTGCTGGCCGCCTGGCTGCCCGCCCGCCGGGCCTCCCGGATCGCCCCGGTGGCCGCGATGAGCGCGGTCGAGCAGCCCGCCACCCAGAAGAGCCTGGTGCTCCGCAACACCGTCGGCCTGCTGTTCTCGCTGGCCGGTGCGGGCGCGCTGGCCGCCGGCGTGGGCGGCAAGGAGGTCAAGCTGGTCGGGCTCGGCGCGGCCGCGCTGCTGATCGGCGTGTTCGTGCTGACCCCGCTGCTGTCCCGGCCGCTGATCGCGCTGTTCGCCCCGCTGCTGCGCGCCCTGTACGGCACGCCGGGCAAGCTGGCCGGGGAGAACGCGGTCCGCAATCCGCGCCGCACCGCCGCCACCGCCTCCGCACTGACCATCGGCGTCACCCTGATCACCTCGCTGACGGTGATCGGCGCCTCGGTGAACCAGGCCGTGGACAAGGCCGCCGCCACCGAGCTCAAGGCCGACTACACGGTGGCGATGCGCAACGGCTCGATGCTCTCCTCCGACGTCGCCGCCCAGATCGCCAGGACGCCCGGGGTCCGTGCGATGAGCACCGAGCGCAGCGTCCCGGTGACCACCGGGCAGGGCGAGGACGACAGCGAGTGGCTGACCGCCGTGGACGCCGCGACCATCGACCAGCTGGCCGTCGTCAAGGTCCGGGAGGGGTCGGCGGACGCCCTCAGGCAGGGGAAGCTGCTGGTGAGTTCGAGCGTCGCCGACCACGGCGGCCACCGGCTCGGCGACACCCTGGCCGTCACTTACCCGGACGGCGCCAAGGGCTCGCTGACCGTCGGCGGCGTCCTGGAGGCCGGCACCGCGCCCGCCCCGCTGCTCGCCCCGGAGGCGGTGGTCGGCCCGCACGCGCTCCCCGGCTCCGGCCTGAACAAGGTCCTGGTGAAGGGCGCGGACGGCGCGACCGAGGAGCTGAAGCAGGCGCTGCGCGACGCGACCGGTGGCAACCCGCTGATCGCGGTCAAGGGCGAGAAGGAGGTCAAGGCGGAGAACCGCGAGATCCTCACCGGGATCCTCAACATGATGTACGGGCTGCTGGGCATGTCCGTGGTCATCGCGGTGCTCGGTGTGGTCAACACCATGGCGATGTCGGTGTTCGAGCGCCGCCGGGAGATCGGCATGCTGCGGGCGATCGGCCTGGACCGGCTCGGCATCCGCCGGATGGTCCGGCTGGAGTCGCTGCTGATCGCGCTGTTCGGCGGCCTGGTGGGGGTCGGCCTCGGCGTCCTGGTCGCCTGGGCGGGGGTGCGCACGATGGCGGACAGCCTCAAGGGCATCACCACCGTGGTGCCGCCGCTGCAGACCGCCGGCTTCCTGCTCGCGGCCGCTGTGATCGGCCTGCTGGCCGCGCTCTGGCCGGCCCACCGGGCGGCCCGGATGGACGTCCTGGACGCGATCAAGAGCGAGTAGCCGGGGCGCGTGCGGCGAGGAGCCCCCGGGGCGGTTCGGTCGAGCCGCCCCGGGGGCTTCCGCGCGTCACGGCCCGGCGAACACCACGCCCTGGTTGGAGGGCTGCAGGCTGCCGGCGGTCAGGCCCTGGGCGGAGACCGGGAGCTGGGCCACCGGCTTGCCGTCGAGGCCGAGCAGCTCGGCGGTCAGCTGCTCGGTCTCGTCCGGCGGGGTGAGCCGCAGCCCGGTGATCACGTGGCAGGTCGGGTCGGCCTTGTCGCAGGAGTTCCACCTGAGGCCCGCGAAGGCGGTCGTGTTCGGCTTCAGGGTGATCGGCGTCGGCGGGCCGGGGTGCGGCTCCCGCTTGACCGCCAGCGGGTCCGCGCTGCTGTCGGCGCGCAGTCCGCCGAAGCCCGGGTAGCCGAACAGGGTGCAGCTGCGGCCGCCCTTGTTGGTGAGCATCACCATGGCCGAACCGGCGCCCTGGACCTGGACGGTGGCGGAGAGTTCGCCGGCCTTGCACCGCGTGCCGGCCGCCTGGGTCGCCGCCGGCCCGGTCGGTGCCGTGCCGGTCGGTGCCGTGCCGGTCGGCGTCGTACCGGGGGCGGTCGCCCTGCCGGAGCCCGCTGTGCCCGCGCCGGTGCCGGTCGGCCGGCCGGACGCCGCCCCGGCGGCGGTGGTCGCCGCCGGGGCAGGCTGCCCGTCCGTCCCGGCGGCGTCGTTGCAGGCGGTCAGCAGCAGGGCGGCGGCGAGCGCGGTCACACCGGCGGCGACGAGCTTGGCGGGCCTGCGGACGGTCATGGTTCCCCCAGGGGTGGCGATCGGTCACTCGGCGATCGGTGATCGGTGATCGGTGATCGGTGATCGGTGATCGGTTTCGGAGCCTTCGCCGGAGAGCACGACGGCGCGACCGGCCCGGTTGCGGCTGTGACGTACTCATGACGAAACCGCCCCGCCGGGCTGGTGCCGGGCGGGGCGGTTCGCAGGGTTCGGGCGGTCAGGCGGTCGGCCGGTCAGACGGCCTGACCGCGGCCGTCGGTCAGGCGGTCGGCTTGGCGGCCACCGGCTCGGCGGGCTTGGCCTTGCTGCCGCCGCCGATGACGTTGAAGAACACCGCCAGGGTGGGGGCCAGGTAGAGGAGCCAGACCACCAGCTGCAGCACCGTCGGGTCCGGCTGGAAGTTGAACACGCCCTTCAACAGCGTGCCGTACCAGCTGTCCTTCGGGATGGTGCTGGAGATGTCGAAGGCCAGGCTGTGCAGGCCGGGCAGCCAGCCGGCCTCCTGGAGGTCGTGCACGCCGTAGGCGAGCACGCCGGCCGCGACCACCACCAGCATCGCGCCGGTCCAGGTGAAGAACTTGGCCAGGTTGATCTTCAGCGCGCCCCGGTAGAACAGCCAGCCGAGCACCACGGAGGTGAGCAGCCCGAGCGCGGCACCCACCAGCGGGTTCCAGCCGTCGTCGGTGGCCTGGACGGCCGACCAGATGAACAGCGCGGTCTCCAGGCCCTCCCGGCCGACGGCCAGGAAGGAGGTGACCACCAGGGCGGTGGTGCCCATCGCGATCGCGGCGTCCAGCTTGCCGTGCAGCTCGGTCTTCAGGTGCCGGGCGGTGCGCCGCATCCAGAACACCATCCAGGTCACCAGGCCGACCGAGACGATCGACAGCGAGCCGCCGAGCGCCTCCTGGGCCTCGAAGGTCAGCTGCGAGGAACCGAACTGCAGCACCGCGCCGAAGCCCATCGAGAGCACCACGGCCGAGCCGACGCCGAGCCAGACCGGCGGGAGCTTGTCCGTGCGCCCGGTCTTGACCAGATAGGCGATCAGGATGCAGACGACCAGGCTGGCTTCGAGTCCTTCGCGCAGGCCGATCAGGTAGTTGCCGAACACGCGGCCTCCTGGGGGTGTCGTGGGGGTACGGGGGGAGGAGGCGGCCAGGGAGTCGCCGCTCCGGGGCGGGCCGTCAGCCGAACAGGGCCTGGCCCCACCACTCCCCCGGCTTGCGCACGCCCGCCGGGCAGGCGAAGTGGGCGGAACCGACGTGCTGGATGTACTCGTTGAGCTTGTCCGAGGCCGCGAGCCGCTGCTGCAGCGGCACGAAGGCCTTGCGGGTGTCCCGCTGGTAGGCGAGGAAGAACAGGCCCGCGTCCAGGCGGCCGAGGCCGTCGGTGCCGTCGGTGAAGGAGAAGCCGCGGCGCAGGATCATCAGGCCGTTGTTGGCGTCCGGGTGGGCCAGGGCGACGTGCGAGGTCGCGGGCATCGCCTTGAGGTCGGGCGCGTCGTGCTCCTTGGCCTTGCCGTACGGGGCGCCCTCGCCCTTGGTGCGGCCGAAGGTGTCCTCCTGGTCCTTGAGCGAGGAGCGGTCCCAGGTCTCGATGTGCATCCGGATCCGCCGGGCGACGAGGTAGGAGCCACCGGTCATCCACTCCGGGCCGTCCCCGGGCGCCGCCCAGACGTGCTCGGCGAGCTTCGCGGTGTCGGTGCCCGCGATGTTGTGGGTGCCGTCCTTGAACCCCATCAGGTTGCGCGGGGTCTGCTCGTCCGGGGTGGTCGAGGAGGTCTTGCCGAAACCGAGCTGCGACCAGCGGATGCTGACGGTGCCCATCCCGATCCGGGCCAGGTTGCGGATCGCGTGCACGGCGACCTGCGGGTCGTCGGCGCAGGCCTGGACGCAGATGTCGCCACCGCTGCGCAGCGGGTCGAGCTTGTCGCCCTTGAAGTTCGGCAGCTCGATCAGGGCCTCGGGGCGCTGCGCCTTGAGGCCGAAGCGGTCGACGCCGTCCTTCTCGAACAGCGTCGGCCCGAAGCCGATGGTGAGGGTGAGCCGGGAGGCGGGCAGGCCGAGGGCCTCGCCGGTGTCGTCCGGCGGCGCCTCCGCGGAGCCGGGGACGGCGCCGGTGCCGACCTCGCGGCCGCCGGTCATCGCGGCGGCCGCCTTGGTCCACTCCTTGAGCAGCTTGGCCAGGGACTCCCGGGTGGCGTTCTCCGAGACGTCGAAGGCCGCGAAGTGCAACCGGTCCTGGACCGGGGTGGCGATGCCCGCCTGGTGCTCGCCGTAGAACGGCACCTCCGCGGTGGCGGCCGCGACCGGCGCGGGGGCCGGGTCGTCGTCCTGCCGGTCGGCCGCGACGACCGAGCCGACGGCGGCGGCGCCGAGCGCGACGCCCGCACCGGCCCAGCCGATCACGGCGCGGCGGCTGACCGCGCCCCGGTTGGCGGCGGGCGGGGTCGTGGCGGCCTCGGCCGGGGTGGTGGCAGCGGCCGGGGTGCCGTTCTGCTGCTCGTTGTCGGCGTCCATCGGCGGGCGGGCCCTTCTCACTCTGCGGTACTGCGTCGTCGCCGAACTGCTCGGCGCGGGGGGACTGGGGGGTCGTCGGCCGGACTACTTGGCGACCACGGCGGCGGCCAGCTTCGACAGCGGCTCGCCCAGCGAGTTGACCGCGTCGGAGAAGGACTTGCGCTCGGCCTCGGTGACCTTGTCGTACGGCGTGAAGGTGCCGTCGGCCTGCTTGTACTTGGCGAGCAGGGCGTTGATGGCCGCGAACTCGGAGTCGAGGGTCTTGGACAGCTCCGGGTCCTTCTCGGCGGCGACCGGCTTCAGCAGCTCGTAGGCCTTCTGGGCGCCCTCGACGTTGGCCTGGAAGTCCGCGAGGTCGGTGTGGCTGTAGCGGTCCTCCTCGCCGGTGATCTTGTTGGTGGCGACCTCGTCCAGCAGTTCCTTGGCACCGTTGGCCATGCTGGTCGCGGTGATCTCCGCGGTGGGGATCTTCTTCTGCCAGTCCTTGAGGTCGGCGACCAGCCGGTCGGCGAGCTGCTTCTCGTCGTCGCCGATCCGGGCGTCGGCCCAGAGCGCCTTCTCCAGGCGGTGCCAGCCCGTCCACTCCTGGCCCTGCTCGAGCTTGTCCTCGCGGGTGTCGGTCTTGGGGTCGACGTCGCCGAAGCTCTCGGCGACCGGCTCGGTGCGCTCCCAGCCGGTGCGCGAGGGCGCGTACAGCGACTTGGCCTTGTCCAGGTCGCCGCCCTTGATCGCGGCGGCGAAGGCCTCGACGGCCGGGATGGTGGCGTCGGCCTGCTCCTGGGCGTAGGTGCGGTACGCGTCGACGGCGGCCGCCAGGCGCGGGTCGGCCGCGGCGGAGCTGCCGCCCTCGCCGGTCACCGTGATCTTCTGGCGGATACCGTCACCGACCATGCCGGGCTTGCAGGCGACCTCGTACGCGCCGGCCTTGATCTCGGCGTTGACGGTGGCCTTGGTGCCGGGGCCGATGTTCTCGCGCTCGGTGACGATCTTGTCGCCGGCGGCGTAGACGTAGACCTCGGTGGTCTTGGAGCCCTTGTTGCTGATGTCCAGCACCACGTGCCCGGCCGGGAAGCTGGTCCTGGAGACCTCGCAGGCGGTGTCGGTGGCGTTCACCTTCACCGCGTCCTGCGAGCCCGCCTTGTCGTCCTTCTTCGACGCGCAGCCGGCCAGCGTGGCGGTCGCCACGGCGAGGCTGAGCAGGGCGGCTGCGGTGGAACGGCGGCGGGCGGGCATGGGGGCTCCAACGGAAAAGGGCATGAGGGTGCCAGGACCGGATGGCGCGCCGGCCGGGCCGGCGCCTCCTGATTAGCTAAGGCATACCTTACGTAACAACGCCGGTCCGTCGACACCCACCCCCTCGAACCGAGCTCGAACCGTAGCCCGGCCCGTCCGGCGGCCGCCGCCCGGCGCTACCGCCCGGGCGCCCGGCGGGCGGCGGCGCGGGCCGTCCAGCGGCCCTCGTGACGGGAGATCCGGATCGGGTGGCCGAAGGTCTCGCTGATCAGCTCGGTGGTCATCACCTCGTCCACCGGCCCGGCCGCCACGCACGCGCCCGCGCGCAGCAGCAGGGCGTGGGTGGTGCTCTCCGGCAGCTCCTCCAGGTGGTGGGTGACCAGCACGCTGGCCAGCTCGGGGTGCTGGTGGCGCAACAGGTCCAGGCTGTCCAGCAACAGCTCCCGGGCGGTCAGGTCCAGCCCGGTGGCGGGCTCGTCGAGCAGCAGCAGCCGGGGGCTGGGCATCAGCGCGCGGGCGATCAGCGCCCGGCCGCGCTCGCCCTGGGACAGCGTGGTCCACGGGGCCTCGGCCATGGCCGCCATGCCGAGGGTCTCGATCAGCCGCTCGGCGCGCTCCACCGTCTCGGGGGCGGGCTTGCGGTGCCACTCCGGCTCGATGGTGTTGGTGTGCCCGGTGAGCACCACCTCCCGCACGGTCAGCGGCGAACGCAGCGGGTGGCGCGGGTTGACGTGCCCGAGGTGGGCGCGCAGCTCGCGGACGTCCACCCTGCCGAGCCGCCGGCCGAGCACGTCGACCGTGCCCCGGGTCGGGTGGGAGACCGCACCCAGCAGGGCGAGCAGGGTGGACTTGCCCGCGCCGTTGGGGCCGAGCAGGGCCCAGTGCTCGCCGGGCCGGATCTCCACGGTGATCCCGCGCAGCAGGTGGCGGCCGTCGCGCACGACGTCCACGTCGTGGGTGCGCAGCAGCGGGCCGTCGAAGGAGGGGTCGGGCGGGGTCATGGGTCGGGTCTCCGATCTCGGCGCCGGTCGGGTACGGGCGGGGCGCCGCACCGGACGGGCTGGCGCCGACCGTCCGTGTGCACCGTACATCCGGCGGCCGTTCCGGAGCCGGGCCGTCCGCGTGGTGGACGTGCCACGGCATTCCGGGAGGTGCCAGAACCCTGTTGCGCGGGGGCAGTTGGGAGGAGGATTGTGCCTTTCCCAGGGGACCGAGGGGGACGAGGGGGAGGCTCGATGACCACGGACGGAACGACGGGAACGGACGACGCGGCGCGGAAGGACAGCTCGGCGGGAACCGGTGACCCGGCGGCCCCGGGCGACCGGGCGGCGACGGGCGGCGCGGCAGGTGCCGACAGCTCGGCGGGAACGGCCGACGCGGCGGCCCCGGCCGACCGGGTGGGGACGGCCGGCGCGACCGCCACCGGGGCCGGCGCCGGGGTCGGCGCCGCGACGACGCTGCACGGGCTGGTCGAACGGCAGGCCCGGCGCGCACCGGACGCGGTGGCGGTGCGCTGCGGCGACGCCGAGCTGACGTACGGGGAACTGGACGCGCGGGCCGACCGGCTGGCCGCCGCGTTGGCGGCCGGCGGCCTGGGCCCGGGCGGCCGGGCGGCGGTCGCGCTGGGCCGCGGCACCGAGGTGTACGTCGCACTGCTCGCGGTGCTGAAGGCGGGCGCGGCCTTCGTACCGCTGGAGCCGACCGCGCCCGACGCCCTGCTGCGGCACCTGCTGACCGACTCCGAGCCCGACCTGGTGCTGACCGAGGAGCGCTACCGCCTCCGGCTTGCCGACGCGGGCCGGGCCCGGGTGGTCTGCGTCGACACGCTCGCGCTGCCGGACGGCGCGTTCGAGCGCCCCGAGGTCGCCCCGGGCGACCCGGCCTGCGTCTTCTACACCTCCGGCACGACCGGCCTGCCGTCCGGCGCCGTGATCGAGCACCGCAACCTGCTGGCCGCGTACGACGCTTGGCGCGAGGTGTACGGCCTGTCGGCCGAGGACCGGATCCTCCAGACGGCGAGCCTGGAGTTCGACGTCTTCACCGCCGACTGGGTCCGCGCGCTGGGCACCGGCGCGACCCTGGTGGTCACCCCGTTCAACCTGACCCTGGACCGCACCGCCGACCTCGCGGCGCTGCCCGCGCTGGTGGCGCAGGAGCGGATCACCGTCATGGAGCTGAACGTCCGCACCGCACGCCGCCTCACCGCCCTGCTGGCCAGGACCGGCCGCGCGCTGCCCGGGGTGCGGCTGCTCACCGTGGGCGCCGAGAAGTGGTACCTGGACGAGCAGTTGGGCCTGCAACGGCTGCTCGGGGACGGCACCCGGGTGCTCAACGTCTACGGCCTGGCCGAGGCCACCGTGGACAGCACCTACTTCGACGTGCGCGGCGCGGCCGCCGCCGAGGGCGCCGAGCGGGTCTCGCTGGTCGGCCGGCCCTTCCCCGGCACCCGGGTGTACGTGCTGGGGCCGAACGCCACCCCGGTGGCCGCCGGGCGGGTCGGCGAGATCGCCATCGCGGGCTCCGGACTGGGCCGCGGCTACCTCGGCCGGCCGGCCGAGGACGCCCGCCGTTTCGTCCGGGCCGACTTCGACCCGGACGGGCGGGTGCTGCTGACCGGCGACCTCGGACTGCTGCGGGCGGACGGCGTCCTGGAGTTCATCGGCCGGGCCGCGACCGTGGTCGGGCCGCTCGGTGCGGAGCGGGCGACCACGGTGACCACCCGGGTCAAGGCGGCGGCCCGCGCGGAGGGCGCGTTGCGGGCGCACCCGGCGGTGCAGGAGGCCGCCGTCGTCGACGTGGAGCCGGCACCGGGGCAGCGGCGGCTGATGGTGGGCTACGCGGTGCCCGCGCCGGGGGCGGAGGGCGCGGACGGCTGGTCGCTCACCGAGTACCTGCGCACGAAGCTCAACGGCTTCTCCACGCCCGCCGCGGTCATCACGGTCCCCGAGCTGCCGCGCACCCGCGCCGGGAAGCTGGACCGCGCGGCGCTGCCGCTGCCGGCCCCGCCGGAGCACACCCGGCCGCGCTCGGCGAAGGCCGGTGGCGGCCGGCCCGGCGGAAAGGGCGGTGGCAAGGCCGGGGGAGGCGCCTCCGACCAGTCGAGCCCGGTCGGCTGCCTGGCCGCCTTCGTCACGGTCGCCGCCACCCTCTTCACCCGGGCCGGCACCGACTACTTCTTCCCGGGCTCGACCGACCTGTCGGCGGTGCCCTCCGGGTACCACTTCTGGTTCGGGCTCCTCTACTGGGGCGAGTGCGCCGCGTTCGGCGCCGGGTTGGCCTTCCTGTTCACCGGCCTCCCGGCGGTGCTGCGACAGGGCCGGTCGCTTCGCCTGTCCCTGCTCACGTATCTCTCGGTGTTCTGGCTGCTCGCCTCCTGGTGGCCGCAGGACAACCTCTACCGGCTCACCGACGCCACGGACTGGCCGCGGGAGACCGCGATGGTCTACCTGTTCAACCTCCCGCTGATGGCGGCCGCGGTGGTCGTCGTGGTCTTCCTGCTGCGGCAACCGAAGAGCCGGAAGGGGTAGGAGCCGGTGCTGGAGCCTGTGCAGGATCGGGTGCCGGCGGCGCAGGGTCGGGTGTCAGCGCAACGCCTCGAACATCCCGGTCAACGCGTGGTTGGCCGCCGCCAGCAACGCCTGCGCGGCGTCCAGCGCCTCGGCGTCCGGCCCGGCGAGCGCCAGGCCGACGAAGGGCTGTGGGTCACGGGCCGCCGTCGGGATCAGCGGCAGCAGGGTGACGCCGAGCCGGGCGCAGCGCGGGCGCAGCCGGTCGAGGTGGTCGTAGAGCGCTTCGGGGCCGAGGCGGGCGCCGAGCGGCATCGCGTCCAGGGTGCGGACGAGGTGGCCGGGGCCGCGTACCCGGTCGAGGCGTTCGCGCAGCATGAAGGCGACGGCGGGGCCGGTGAGCCGCAGGTTGATCTCGGTGGGCGCGAGCCGGCGCCGCCGGTCGGTGACGAAGTCGACGTCGTACCAGCCCCGGTAGCCCTCGGCGGCCAGCCGCTCCCCCACGGCGAGGGCGAAGTCGCGGGCCGTCTCGGCGGCGGCCCGCGGCACCGTGCCGGGGCCCGTCGTGGCGCCCTGGTAGCGGGTGCCGGCCACCTCCATGGCGGCCGCGCCGACCGGGTGGACGGTGCCGTCCGGGCCGACCAGGGCGTCGTAGGTGAGGTCGCGCAGCCGGGCCGCCGGGCCCGGGTCGACGTACTCCTCCAGCAGCAACGGCCCCTGCGGGGGCATGATTTCGGAGCGGACCAGGCGGCGCAGCAGGACGCCCGCACCACCGGCGGCGAACACGTCGGCGGGTTCGACCACGACCGTGCCGTAGCCGCCGACGCCGTGCGGGCTCTTCAGCACCGTGGTCAGGCCCCGGGTGGCCCGGAGGGTGAGCCGGCGGGCGGCGCGGCGGCGGCCGTCCGGGCGCTCCTGGGCCGGGACGGTGATGCCGGGGTGCCCGGGCGCGAGGGCGGTGAACAGTTCGTGGGCGGCGGCCTTGGACTCGTACCGGAGGACGGCGGCCAGCTCGGGGCCGTCGCCGTCCGCCGCGGTGCGGCCCCAACGGACCACGGGGTGGCCGGAGTCGGCGATCCGCGCCGCCAGGGCGGGGCGTTCGGCGAGCGCCGCGGCCACCGTCCGGTCGGCCGCCACGCCGTCGTGCACCTCCACCGGCCCCCACTCCAACTCCCGGGCCAGCCAGTCGGTCCACGCCCGGTCGACCTCGGCGGGCAGCACCAGGAGCGCCGGTTCGGGGCTGTAGCCGACGGCCAGGCAGGCGTAGTGGTGCGCCTGCCGCAGCCGGCGGTCGCGCTGGGCCGTGTCGAGGCCCGGGGCGGTGAACTGGGCGTTGAAGTCCGCGACGTTGCCGATGTGGACCGCTGCCCGCCCGCCGGTCCAGGCCCCCACCCATCCGTCCATGGGCCGGAAGCCTAGGACCTCGCGGTCACAGTGCCAACAGCCCGGCCTCGGTGGGCTTCAGGCCGCACGCGTCGAGGTAGAGGGTGCGAAGGTGGGGCTCGAAGTCGACGTGCAGCCAGGTGCAGCCCGCCGCGCGGGCGCCGTCGGCGGCCTCGGCCACCAGGCGGGTGGCGATGCCCTGCCGCCGGGCGTGCGGCGCGACGACGGTGTCGAGCAGGAAGGCGTGGGCGCCGCCGTCCCAGGCGAGGTTGACGAAGCCGACCAGGGCGGTGTCGGTGGTTCGCCGGGCGGTGACCCAGCCGAGGCTGTGCCGCTCCAGCCGGAGCAGCCGACCGCCGGGTCGGTCGGCGTGGCCGAAGCCCTCGGCGTGCAGGGCGTCGAGTTCGGGGTCGGTGAGCGGGCCGCGCCACGCGTAGTCGATCGTCACGACCGCACTGTAGAGCAGATGTTAACTTCCGATCATTTTTGACTGACAAAGGACACAACTTGGCAAAGCTATGACCTTCCCTCTAGCTGTGGATGACTGACCGCCGTCAATCTCTGACCCAGCTCCCATCCCTGCAGCAAACCCCCACTGGAGTCAGAGTGACCCCCACGTCCTCCTTCCGCCGTGCCCGCGTGGCCGCAGCCGTCGCGGTCGTCGCCGCCCTCGCCGGCGCGACCGTCCCCGCCGCCACCGCCTCCGCCGCCACCGACCCCCGTGCCGCCGCGATAGCCCAGGCCCGCGCCAACGTCGCCCACCACGCCTCGGTGTTCGGCTTCGGCTCCGGCCAGGACCTCGTGCTCAAGGACGTCGTGCTCGACGCCGACGGCACCTCGCACGTCCGCTTCGACCGCACCTACCAGGGCCTGCCGGTGGTCGGCGGCGACCTGGTCGTCCACCAGGACGCCAGGGGCGCGCTGAAGGACTCCTCGCGCGCCGCCGCCCACGACGCCGCCGTGAGGTCCACCGTCCCCAAGGTGTCCGCGCAGTCCGGCGCGGCCGGTGCGCTGTCCGCCGCCCCGGGCGTGCGGGACGCCGTCAGCACCCCGGAGCTGGTCGTCTGGGCCGCCGACGGCACCCCCCGCCTCGCCTGGCGGACCACCGTCGAGGGCACCGGCGCGCACGGCGAGCCGGCCGGCACGGTCGTCGTCACCGACGCCACTACCGGCGAGCAGATCGAGTCCTACGACGCCGAGCACCACGCCTCGGGCACCGGCAACTCGGAGTACACCGGCACGGTCACCCTCGGCACCACCCCGGTCAGCGGCGGCTACACCCTGACCGACCCGGTCCGCGGCCACGTCACCAAGGACGCCCACAACCTCTCCGCGAGCTCGGTCAAGGCCTCCTCCGGCACCGCCTTCACCAGCACCACCAACGTCTGGGGCGACGGCCGGAAGTTCTCCACCGACCGCTCCACCGCCGCCGTCGACGCCCACGCCAACACCGCCTGGACGTACGACTACTACAAGAACACCTTCGGCCGGAACGGCATCAAGAACGACGGCAAGGGCGCCACCGTCTTCGTCCACGTCGGCACCGCCTGGGACAACGCCCAGTGGTCCGACAGCTGCTTCTGCATGATGACCGGCGACGGCGACGGCTCCCACGACCCCGAGCAGGTCGACCTCGACACGATGGGCCACGAGATGACCCACGGCGTCACCAGCGCCACCGCGAACCTCCGCTACAGCGGCGAGTCCGGCGGCCTCAACGAGTCCACCAGCGACATCTTCGGCACCATGGTCGAGTGGTACGCGAACAACGCCATCGACACCCCCGACTACCTGTTCAGCGACCAGTCCACCCCGCCGTGGCTGCGCCGCTTCGACAAGCCCTCCCTGGACGGCTCCTCGGCGGACTGCTGGAGCAGCTCGGTCGGCAAGCTGGACGTGCACAACTCCTCGGGCGTCGGCAACCACTGGTTCTACCTGGCCAGCGAGGGCAGCGGCAGCAAGACCATCAACGGCTTCACCTACAACAGCCCCACCTGCAACGGCTCCACGGTGACCGGCATCGGCAACCAGAAGGTCGCCAGGATCTGGTACCGCGCACTGACCGTCTACATGACGTCCACCACCACCTACAAGGGCGCCCGCACCGCCTCGCTCAGCGCGGCCAAGGACCTCTACGGCCTCAACAGCGCCGAGTACGCGGCCGTCGCGGCGGCCTGGAGCGGCGTCAACGTCAACTGACGCCGGTACTGCCGGCGCTGTACGGCTAGTGGTCGAACCCCACGTGGACGTGGTCGTGGTGGGTGTCGTCGGTGAAGAACTGGTTGCCGGCGCCCGCGATCGCCAGCGGTCCGCCCACGTTGTACGAGCCGGCGGCGGCCGCGTCCCGCATGAAGGACTCGATCAGCTGCCGGGGCGTCGCCGGGTCCACCACCGCCCGGCCGTCGATCCGCCAGACGTCGAAGGCCCGGCCCAGCGGATGGTCGCTGGGCCGGGTCGTCCCGAACACGTCCAGCGGGTGGCCGCTGCGCACCACGCTCACCGTGAGCGAGTACGGGCCGGCCAGCCGCAGCATCGCCGTCAGCACGGAGTCGTGGACGGCGCCGCTGCGCAGGTCGGCCGCGGCGGCGGGCGGCAGCTCGATCCTCGGCTGGGCCAGCACCCCGGCCACGGCCGCGCCGGGCGAGGCGGCGGCCGCCCCCGGCTCCGCCGGGTGCAGCGCGGTGACGGTCCAGCGCGGCTCGGCCCGGCTCAGCCGGACGTCCACGGTGGTGCCGCCCTCGGCCACCGACCCGTCGGAGGCCCTGGTCCACTGGCGGCAGACCACCAGCACGCTCGCCGAGTCGGCGAGGATCCCGCCGTACTGGGCGTCGATCACTTCCAGGCTCGCCTCGGCCGCCGCCGGGGCCAGCGGGCCGGCCTGGTCCGCCAGTCCGGTGGGCAGGCCCAGCGCGGCCACCCGGCTCCGGGCCGCCTCCACGCCCTGCCCGCCGGGCGGCCAGGCGCCGAGCGCGGCGACCAGCTCGACTGCTCGGCGCTTGACGTCGGGCTGGATCTCGCCCGGACCGGGCTGCCAGAGCGGCGGGTTGGGGAGCGCGGTGGGGGACGGGGTCTGAGGCGGCGTCGGGGTTTGCGGCTGTGCCGGGGCCTGAGACTGTGTCGGGGTCGGCGTCGGCGTCCGGGCCGGAGCCGGGGTGGTCTCCCCGCTCTGGGGCGCAGCGGTGCCCGAGGTCGTCGAAGCCGCCCGTGGCGCGCCCCCGCTCGAACACCCCGCCGCGCCCAGCAGCACCCCTGCCGCGGCCGCCCGCAACACCGCGCGCCTGCCCGTGCCCCGGCCACCGTCTCCGCTCGTCATGCGGTCAGTATGCGGACCCGGGCGCCTCCGGGGCCTCCGGGGCCGCCCGGGCCGCCGACATCAGCCCAGACGGCGGATCGGCTTCCCCGCGAGGAAGGCGGCGATGTCCTCCACCGCCTCGCCGTAGTACCGCCGGTAGTTGTCCCGCGAGACGTAGCCCAGGTGCGGGGTGGCCAGCAGCCGGGGTGCGGTGCGCAGCGGATGGTCGGCCGGCAGCGGCTCGGTGTCGAAGACGTCCACGGCGGCGCCCGCGATCCGGCCTGCGGTGAGCGCGGCGAGCAGCGCGTCCTGGTCGACGATCGCCGCCCGGGAGGTGTTGACGAGGTAGGCCTCGGGCTTCATCAGGGCGAGTTCGGCCGCGCCGACCAGCCCCCGGGTGCCCTCGTTGGAGGCGAGGTGGACGGAGACGAAGTCGCTCTCGCGCAGCAGTTCCTCCTTGCCTGCGGCCCGGCGCACGCCCGCCCGGGCCGCCCGTTCGTCCGTCAGGTTCCGGCTCCAGGCGACGACGTCCATCCCGAAGGCCAGCCCGACCCTGGCGACCAGGCTGCCGATCCGTCCGAGGCCGAGGATGCCGAGCACCCGCCCGTGCAGATCGGCGCCGACGGTGCTCTGCCAGGGGCCGCCCTCGCGCAGCGCGGTGTTCTCCTGGACGATGCCCCGGGCCAGGCCGAGCAGCAGGGCCCAGGTCAGTTCGACCGGCGGGGTGCCGGAACTCGCGGTGCCGCAGACCGTGACGCCGCGCTCCTCGGCGGCCGCGTAGTCGATCACCGAGTTGCGCATGCCGGAGGCGATCAGCAGCTTGAGCCTCGGCAGCCGGGCGAACAGCGAGGCGGGGAACGGCACCCGTTCGCGCAGGGTGACGACGATGTCGAAGTCGGCCAGCGCGGCGGCGAGTTCCTCCTCGGAGCCGTGGTGCCGGCGGAAGGCCGTCACCGACACCCGGTCGGCCACCGGGGACCAGTCGGCGAGGCTGGTCGAGACGCCCTGGAAGTCGTCCAGGACGGCGCAGCGAAGGATCGGAATCGTCATGCCCGCACTCTTGCAGAGGCCGCGGCCGCCCGGCGTGCCGGGTCCGGCCACGGGCTCCGGCCCGCCTCCGGGCGCCGCCGGACGCCACGGGGCGTCGCCGGGTTGGATCGGGGCGCTACCGGGCGCCGCCGGACGCCGCCGGGTTCGATCGGGGCGCCACCGGACGCCGCCGGGTTCGATCGGGGTGCCACCGGACGCCGTCGGGTTCGATCGGGGGGCTCGGCACCGCGCGTTTCGGGTGAGCTGACGACCGGCGGAGACCTGCGGGTCAGTCCCCCGCCAGCGGGGCCAGCAACGCCTCCGCCGACGCCGTGCGCGCGTACAGCACCGACCGTCCGGCCCGGTGGGCGCTGACCAGCCGGGCGTCCCGCAGGGCCGTCAGGTACTGGGACACCGCCGACGGCGACAGCCCGGTGCGCCGGGCCAGCTCGGTCGTGGACGCCGGCACCGTCAGCTCGGTCAGCAGCCGGGCGCGGGAGCGGCCGAGGACGGCGGCCAGCGCCTCGGTGCCCGCCGTCGGGGCGGTCACCCACAGCGTGCCGGTTCCCCTTGCCGGGTAGGCGAGTTGCGGCGGATCCTGCCGGCCGAGGCGGGTGTACAGGTGCGGGCCGGTGAAGGCGGACGGGATCAGCAGCAGGCCCGCCCCGGCCGTCCGGTGGGGCAGCGGGCGGGTGCGGCGACGCAGCCGCAGCGCGTCCTCCGTCCACCGCAGCTCGGCGTGCAGGTCGTTGAGCACCCGGGCGGCCCCGTGCTCGGCGGCCTGGCGGGCCCGGTGCAGCACGTCCGCGTCCAGCACCGCCCGGATCCTCGCCCAGTACGGCGCCAGCGCCAGCTCCCAGTACGCCTCGACCGCCTCGGCGAGCCGGGCCAGCCCGCCCGCCGGGTCGGTGTGCAACGCCCGCAGCCGGGGCCCGAGTCGGCCCTGTTCCTCGGCCAGCCGGTCCAGGTCCCGCCGGACCTGCTCGCCGGGGGTGGCCCGGATCACGGCGAGTTCCTCGGCCAGGGTGGGGGCGGGCCCGGTCGGTGCCGGGTTGACGAAGTCGGGCACGTAGCCGGCCGGTGGGACGAGCTCGGCGAGCAGCCCGTACGCCGGGCCGAGCGCCGCCAACCGGGGCCGCACCTGTTCGGCCCACGGCCGGTGCACCGCGTGCGGCAGGCCGGAGCCCAGCAGCCGCAGGCTCGGCCCGACCTCCCACATCGGGGAGACGGCGAACCGCATCCGGGCCAGGTCCCCCGCCGTGAACAGCAGCTCCACCGCCAACGCCGCACCCCCGTGGATTCGCACATCCTCGAATCAATGGCGATCAGGCTAGTGCACTCGCGATCATGCCGGGCATGACCACCGACAGCGCGGTGACCGCCGCCACCGCATCCTCCGCGTCCTCCTCGGCCACCCCCACGGGACTGGCCGCCACCGCCACGGACCTGGCCACCCCCGCCGCGGCCGCCGCCCCCGCTGCAGCCGCCGCCGGCACCTGGACCCTCGGCGACCGCACCGTCCACCGGATCGGCTTCGGTGCGATGCGCCTGCCGCAGACCGGCCCCGCGCTCGTGCCCCACGCCGTACCGCGCGACCGCGACCAGGCCCTGCGGGTGCTACGCCGCGCGGTCGAACTGGGCGTCAACCACATCGACACCGCCGCCTTCTACTTCTCGCCGCTGCGCTCCGCCAACGAACTGATCAACCGGGCCCTCGCGCCCTACTCCGACGATCTGGTGATCGCCACCAAGGTCGGGCCCGCCCGCGGCATCGACGGCGAGTGGACGGAGCACGCCCGCACCCCCGAACGGCTGCGCGCCCAGGTCGAGCAGAACCTCCGCCAACTCGGCCGCGACCACCTCGACCTGGTCAACCTGCGGATCCTCGGCACCGACTCGATCGCCGAACGCTTCGGCGCACTGGCCGAGCTGCGCCGGGCCGGACTGATCCGCCACCTCGGCCTGTCCAACGTCCACCCGCACCAGCTCGCCGAGGCCCGGACCATCGCCCCCGTGGTCTGCGTGCAGAACCCGTACGGCATCGGTGCGCAGGCCCACCAGGACGAACTGCTGCGGCTCTGCGGCGAACAGGGCATCGCCTTCGTCCCGTTCTACGCCATCGCCGGCGCCGGACGCCAGCACGGCGCCGGCACCCCCGAGCCCGACCAGGTCCAGGCGGTGGCCCGGGCCCGCGGCATCAGCACCGCCCAGGTCCGGATCGCCTGGACGCTGCACCGGGGCCCGCACGTCCTCGCCATCCCGGGCACCGGCGACGTGGCCCACCTGGAGGACAACGTCGCCGCCGGCGCCATCCGGCTCACCCCCGAGGAACTCGCCCTGCTGGACCAGGCCCACACCGCCTGACGGGGCCGCCCCGACCGCCACCCGCCGCCTCTCCCTCCGCCTCCCGCGGGGTCGGGGGCGGCCGGCGGCGGGCGGCTGTTCGGGCCGCACCGCCGCCGGCATTCGGCGACGCGCGTCGGCAAGCCGATCGCAGCGTCCGCCGCGGACGTCGCACAGATCAGGCTCGGCGAAGGCCATCGCCTTCCTGGCCTGGTCAGGAGCTTCGCGAAGCCGTTCCCCACCCGAGGTGGCAGGTCGTTCCGTTCCGGCACCGCCGATCATGTGAGCGACAGGCGAATGCGGCGCATCGACGGGTCGACCGCCGCGATCCGCGCGGTCATCACATCGCCGATCCGGACGTCCCGGTCCGTTTCTGCTGCCGACAGTTCGGAGCTGTGGAGGAGCCCTTCGATCCCGTCATCGAGGCCCACGAAGGCACCGAACGGGACCAGCTTCGTGACGCGGCCCCTGACGACGCTGCCCACGCGCCCGGACCAGACGAGCCATGGATTCTCCTGACGGGCGACCAAGGACAGCACAGCCTGCCCACGCCCCTCGATGTCCAGCGCCAGGACCTCGGCGCTCACCCGCTGCCCGAGCGACACCGCTTCGCGACACGAGGAGATCCATCTCCACGAGAGCTCGGGCGGAGGGATGAAGCCCACCGAAGCCTCCGGCGCCCCGTCGAGATCGACGAACACACCGAAATTCTCGATCCCGCTCACCGCCCCTGCCACGGCGTCGCCTGGGCGGAGCGACAGGAGGAAGGCTCTCAGGGCCTTGGAAGGGCGCGGATACGTCACGGCCCAGAACCTATCCCTCGGACTCGAACATCCGAACCTACCGGCATCTGCGCCAGGCAGAGGCCGGGCGGGCGCGGGCCGGGGCGGGCTCGGGCGCAACGGGGCGGGCGGGCTAGCTGGCGCGGACCGGGGTGGCTGAAGCTCGGGCGCGAGACCGCTCGGCCGCCCGGCCACCCGCCCGGTCGACAGAATATGCAGACCGGTCTACAGTTTCATTCCATGGGAGCCAAGGGCGAGGAGACCCGGGCCCGGCTGATCGCCGGCACCCGGGAGCTGATCGAGGAACAGGGGTACTTCGGCACGGGCCTCAACCAGGTCCTGGCCGCCACCGGCGCACCGCGCGGCTCCCTCTACTTCCACTTCCCCGGCGGCAAGGACCAGCTGGTCGCCGCCGCGCTGATCCAGTCCGGCCAGGAGGTCGCGGACCTGCTGACGGCGGCAGCCGCCGAGGGGAGCGACGCCGCCGGGCTCGTCCAGCGCCTCACCGAGGTGTTCGCCGAGCGCCTCGAGCGGTCCGGCTACACCAAGGGCTGTCCGATCGCGACCGTCGCCCTCGAGGTCGCGGGCACCAACGAGCCGCTGCGCGCCGTCTGCGCCGAGGTGTACGACGGCTGGCAGCACATCCTGGCCGGGCAGTTGACAGCCGGGGGGTTCCGTCCGGCCGAGGCCGAGGTCGCCGCCGGGCAGGCGCTCGCCCTGATGGAGGGCGCGGTGCTGCTGGCGTCGGCCAGGCGCAGCCGCGCGCCGCTGGACGACGCCCGGTACGCCGTCCTCCATCTCCTCGGCGCGGAGCAGTCCGGCCGCCGCCGGTAGGTCCGGAGCGGGCCGCCGCCTCGGCCGCGAGCTCCCTCATGCGCGAAAAATATGCAGACCGGTCTACAGAAAGACACCCCCGGATGACCGCCACTCCTCCCCCGCCGCGCACGCTCGTCCTCGGCGCCAACGGCTTCCTCGGCCGCTGGCTGGTCCTCGAACTACTCACCCGCGCAGAGCCCGTGGCCGCCGCCGTCCGCGACGCCCGGCGCGCCACCGACCTCCGTCACTGGCTGCGGGAGCACGGCGCCGACACCGCCCCACTCACCACCGTCACCGCCGACCTCACCCACCCCGGCCTCGGCCTCACCCCGGACGACGACGCCCGGCTCACCGAGGTCCGCGACGTCCACAACCTCGCCGCCCGCTACGAGTTCGGCCTCACCCGCGCCCAGGCCGAACCCCCGAACGTCCTCGGCGCCCTGCACGCGCTGCACTGGTCCGCCACCCGGCCGCGGTTGCGCCGCCTGGTCCACCTCTCCGGCTACCGGGTCGGCCGCGACGCCGACCCCCGCTACCCGCTCGAGGCCACCACCACCGCCGACCTCTACACCCGCCTCGGCGCGTACGAAGCCTCCAAACGACTCGGCGACGCCGCCGTCCGCGTCACCGCGCCCCGGCTCGGCGTCCCGCTCACCACCGTCAACCCGAGCAGCGTCATCGGCCACTCACGGACCGGCGAAGCCGGCCAGTACCTCGGCCTCGCCCAACTCGTACGCCAGCTCCACCGCGGCCGGCTCCCCCTGCTCCCCGGCAACCGGCGCACCTTCCTGCCCGTCGTCACCGTCGACCACCTGGCTCGCTTCCTCGCCGCCGTCCCCACCCACGACCGCGCCCCCGCGGCGGCCCACACCGTCCTGGACCCCGCCACCCCCGTCCTCCCCGACCTGATCTCCCTCCTCGCGACCCACCTCGGCGTCCGCCCACCCCGCGGCCGCATCCCCGTCCCCGTCGTCCGCCGCCTCCCCCGCGCCCTCACCGGAGCCGACCCGGAGACCCTCACCTTCCTCTCCGAGGACCGCTACGACACCTCCTCCGCCGACCACCTGTCCGCCGCCGCAGGAATCACCCACCCACCCGTCATCCCCGCCCTCCGCCACTGGTCCACCCGCCTGGTCCAGGACGCCTTCGGCCACCGCTGACCACACCCCGCACAGAAAGTCGACCCACCCGACTTCCCACTCCCTACCACCGCCCCGCCGCCCCGCGCGTGAGAAGTCGACCCACCCGACTTCCCACGCGCGCCTCGCCAGTCGCAAGGCCCCAAGGAAGGCGTCCCGTTCCTCCGCCCCATCCCCAGATCGCCACCTTCCGCACCGGCCGGGGGGGGGGGGGGCGGGCGGCGGGGCGGACGGGCGGCGGCGCGGCCGGAGAGAGGGGGGAA
>NZ_JBEPAK010000116.1:0-21702 GCF_040298565.1 Kitasatospora sp. NPDC001539
GACCCCCGGGGGGTCGTACCGCCGCCGCTGTTGCACCGGGCTCCTGCCGCGGTTCACGGTTCGCCGCCCGCCGGCTCAGAGGTGCTTGGAGAGCTCCGGCATCAGGTCCTGGAAGGTGCGCCCGTTGGCCGGCTGGCCGATCGCTGCCATCTGCCAACCGTTCGGCGTGCGCTGCACCTTGGCCATGATCTGTGCGGTGTACGGACCACCGCCGGTGAGCGTGTAGCGGGCCAGTTCGACACCGGTGGTCTCGTCCACCAGTCGGCAGAAGGCCGCCTCGACCTCCTGGAAGGTCTGCCCGGTGAAGGAGTTGACGGTGAAGACGATCTGGTCGACCTCGGCCGCGATGCGGGTGAGATCGACGGTGATCGACTCGTCGTCGGTCGCGTCGCCGGCGCCGCCGACCAGGTTGTCCCCGCTGTGCCGCACCGAGCCGTCGTCGCTGGTGAGGTGCTGGAAGAAGACCACGTCCACGGCGCGCCCGCGGGAGAAGAGCACCGCCGAGGCGTCCAGGTCGATCTCCTGACCCGCGGAGAGCAGTTTCGCCAGGAAGCCCTTGCGCTGCACGGCCTTCCAGCCCAGGCCCATCCGGACCACGCTCAACTGCCCACCGCCCGGCTTCTCCAGGCTGATCTTCTGCCCCTTGGCCAGCGAAACGGTCATCGTGCCCTCCTCGTTCCTGCCGCCGTCCGTGGCGCGAACCTATCGCGCCGCAGGAAAACCTGTGATCATCCGACGGCGTGCTTCGGTGACCCTACCCAGCCCGCCCTGCGGCCTCACGTCCGGCGGTGGTCCGTACACCGAGAATGCGCGCGCCTGCGGTCGGCCGCGGCCCACCGCAGGCGTGCGCGCTCGGTCGCATCGGCGTATCGGCGTATCGGAGGCAGAATCAGGCGTCGCCGTCCAGGAGGTGCTGGTGCAGTTCCCGGAAGGTCCACGCGCCGCCGGCCGGTCGGGAGAACACCCAGAGCAGGTCGAAGCGGTCCGGCCAGCTGCCGGGTGCGCCGCTTCCTGACGCTCCGAGGGCCTCCACGATCCGGGGGATCCGCGAGTGCTCCCAGCAGATCAGCGCCGGCTGGGCTCCCGCGAGCACGGCGGCGGCGAGTGCGGACTCCTGGGACTCGGCGTAGCCGGTGTCCACGGTCAGCCCGAGTGCGGTGGCCGTCGGTCCGACGGTCTGGCGCATCCGGTGTGCTCCGGCCATCGGGCCCTGGTCGGTGGCGGCGTAGATCCTGGCCGGGGTGCGCAGACCCGGCGCGGCCGGGGTGAACAGGGTGGGCAGCGCCCTGGCGCGGTCCCAGCCGCGCCGGGTGAGGGACTTCCCGTCGGGCCTGCCGTCCTCGTCCAGGCCCGGCTGGTCGCCGGTCGGCTTCTCACCGTGGCGGATGATCATCACGAAGGCGGCGCCACCCGGGTCGTTCGCCCTCGCCACCGGACCGTCCTTGTCCCTCCTGCCCGTCGTGCCGGAGGAACAGCCGGCCAGTACCAGCGGGGCGGCTGCCGCCAGGCCGGCGAGCAGCGCCCGGCGGGAGGTTCCGGCCGTCACCGGTCACCCCGCGCCGACCGCACCGGCCGCCCAGGCCGCTCGAGCCGCACCAGCGCGTCGATCGCCGTGCCGGAAGCGCCGTCCCGGTGGCCGCGTTCGGCACCGACCTCCCGGTGGACACGCTCCGCACGTACCGTGCGCAGCCCGCGGTCGGCGAGGTCGGCGAGGACGTCCTCGGGGGTGAAGAGCACGGCCGGGTCCTTCGGGCCGCCGACGCCCTCGGTGAGGTTGCGCAGGTCGTGTCCGATCACCAGCAGGGTGCCACCGGGGGCCAGGGCGTCGGCGGCGCGGCGCAGCACGGCCCGGCGGTCCCCGGCGGGCAGCTGGAGGTAGGCGATCAGGACGAGGTCGTGGCCGGCGGCGGGGGCCGCGAAGGAGCGGGCGTCGCCGTGGCGCCAGGTGAGGCGGTCGGCAACCTCGTCGGGAAGCTCGGCGGTGAGCCGTTCGGCGCGCTCCAGGGCGACGGCGGAGAAGTCGAGGCCGATGACCTCCCAGCCCCGGGTCGCCAGCCAGATCGCGTTCCGGCCCTCGCCGGTGGCCAGGTCCAACGCGTGCCCGGGGGCCAGATCGGTCAGTTCGCGGACCACCCAGCGGTTGGGTTCCGTGCCCCACACCAGCTCGCCGGCGGCGTAGCGGTCGTCCCAGTCCTGGCTGTCCATGGCCCTCCTCCGTCCGCCGGCCTGTTCCGTACGGGTCAACCTACCGGTCCGGCGCCCGCCGCCGCCCCGGACGGATACCGGGAACCCGGGCAGGTCATCCGATGATCTCCTGCCCGGGTTCCCGGTGACCGAAGGGGAGCCACCCCGGCATCAGCTCGTGAGGTTGAGCGAGGGGAAGAGGTCCTCGAACGGTTGGGTGGTGACCGAGACGCTCCTCGCGAACGGATCGTCGAAGTCCCAGATCATGAACAGCAGGAAGGCGATCAGCGCGCTGAAGCAGGCCGCCAGGATCAACTCCCGCGGCGTGCGCCGGATCTGCAGGGCGAACAGCATGCCGACGGTGACCACGGCCCCGGCGAGCAGTCCGAACCAGACCACGTCCGGCATGGTCGGGCCGGCGTTCTGGCCGCGCTGGTTGCGGGCGTCCGAGACCTGGCTGATCCGGTCCATGATCGGCTGGTAGGCCTGGGCTTCCAGGTCGGAGGCCGGCGAACGGGTGGCGACGTCGTTCTGGAGCTTGGACAGCAGCTGGGTGCCCTTGTCGGTGAGTTCACCCTCCGACTTCATGTGATCCCACTCGACGTCGACCACGTACGTGACGTAGCCGTCCACGTCGGCCCGGACCAGGTCGCGGAACTCGGCCGGGTAGACCACCGCCCGGTCGCTCACCTCGCGCAGCGACTGCGCCTCGCGGAACACGTCGTCCTGCGCGGAGCCGCGCGCCTCCCAGACACCCGCGATGGCGAGGCCGAGGACGATCGCGTAGACCACGCCGATCATCATCGTGATGTACTCGATGACGTCGGGCGTCTCGTCGGGGTTCTCCTCGGCGCCCACCCGGCGGTGCCTCAGCAGCACCACCGCCACGACGACGACACAGGCCGCCGCCATGGCGACGATCAACGCCACCCACTCGGACATGGGAACTCCTCTCTCTGGCTTGGCTTGTGACGTGAACGGGAAAGCAGGGGCGACGGCGGGAGCGCGAAAGCGTGCAACTCCCCGGGCATCGCCGGAAACAGGGGACCGTCAGGACCCGGACCGACCGCGGCCCCGGTTGCCGCCCCGGCCCGGGCGCAGGGCTGCGGCACCCAGCACGGCGGGGACGGTGATCAGCAGCATGGTGGTGGTCGCCGAGGCGCTGTGGTGGTGCGTCGCGACGGGCGGCGGCGGTGCGTTCCTGACGTGGAAGACCGGCTGCGCGACCGGTGTCGGCCACAGCGGGCTGGGGCGTGCCGGGCTGGGCGCCGGGGACGGCACGGCCGGCAGGGGCGGCACCGCGGGCGGGGCCGGCTGCGGAGCCGGTGCCGCCGGGGCCGGATCAGCGGGTACGGCCGGGGGCGCCGGCGGCGGGGGTGACGGCGGAGGCGGGGTGGGCACCGGGGTCGGGCTGGCCGGCGGCGGAGTCGGCGACGGCGTCCGACTGGGCGTGGGCGTCGGGCTGGGGGTGTGCGTCGGGGTCGGCGTGGGGGTGGGTGTCGGGGTGTTCGTCGGAGTGGGGGTGGGAGTCGGAGTGGGGCAGGGGTGCGGGTGGTGGTGATGGTGGTGGTGGTGATGCCCGGGGCTGCCCTGGCTCCCGTACTCACCGCGGTCGCCCTGGTCCCCCTGGTCGCCCTCCGGCCGCCCCGGCTGCTGCCGGAGGTCCGCCGGAGCCGAGGGCGAGGACGGCGGCGCCGCCGGGAACGGGCCGGCCTGGTGCCACGGGTGGCACGGATGGTGCCCGTGCGGAGGCCGCGGGCCGTGCTGCCCGGTGCCGGGGGCGACCGTCACGTCGACCCGGACGTCCACGTCCACCCCGACGTCCACGCTGCCGCCCGGGCCGACGGTCGTCGACACGTCCGTCTCACTGCACACGCAGGTGTCCACCACCGGGCCGTGCTGGTGCCCCGGCCGCTCGGCGCCGGAGGCGCTCGCGCCGCCGACCAGCGCGCACATCGCCACCACGCCGACCGCGGCGCCGATCAGTCGAACGCGCCGCCCGGGGACGGCCGTTCCACCACCGTGTCGCGGTATCCGTCGGAAGTGCCGACGCTGCGGCATGACTCCACACACCTTTCGGGTCGACTGGGGAGGACGGCGGGTCCCGGGCCGATCGGCCGGGGGTACGGGCGGGCGTGACGGCGTTCCGGACCGGGGAACCGATCGGGCACGATCCAGGCCGCCCGAACGCACTCAGGCGGACGGCCCGCCGCTGCGGGCGGGCCGTCCGCCATGAGGTCAAACGATCATCACGCCAGCCGGTTACGGCCTGCGTTCACACTGTTCCGCGCTCCACGCCCCGAGGGCTGGTCAGTGGCGGCGGTGCGCGATCTCCACGTTCTCCAGCACACCGACCGCGTCCGGCACCAGGATCGCGCACGAGTAGTAGGCGCTGACCAGGTAGGAGATGATCGCCTTCTCGTCGATCCCCATGAAGCGGACCGACAGCGACGGCTGGTACTCGTCCGGCAGCCCGGTCTGGTGCAGGCCGATGACGCCCTGGTTGTCCTCGCCGGTCCGGATGACCAGGATCGAGCTGGTGTTCTCCTTGGTGATCGGGATCTTGCTGCACGGCAGGATCGGCACACCGCGCCAGGCCGGCACCTGCTGCCCGCCGAGGTCGACGTGGTGCGGGTAGATGCCGCGGGCGTTGAACTCCCGGCCGATCGCGGCGATGGTGCGCGGGTGGGCCAGCAGGTAGTCCGGGTCACGGCGCCGGTTGAGCAGCTCGTCCAGGTCGTCCGGGGTGGGCGGCCCGGAGTGGGTCTGGATGCGCTGGTCGAAGTCGGCGTTGTTGAGCAGGCCGAACTCCGGGTTGTTGATCATCTCGTGCTCCTGGCGCTCGCGCAGGGCCTCGATGGTCAGCCGGAGCTGGTGCTCGATCTGGTTCATCGGCTTGTTGTACAGGTCCGCGACACGGGTGTGGACCTTGAGGATGGTCTGGGCGACGCTCAGCTCGTACTCGCGCGGCTTGAGCTCGTAGTCCACGAAGGCGCCGGGGAGTTCGTACTCGCCGTGGTGGCCGGCCGACATGGCGATCTCGGCCTCGCCGCGCTCGTTCTGGGCCTGCAGCGGCAGGGCCAGGAAGGCGGTCAGGTGTTCCTGGAGACTCGGCGCGTTGTCCCGGATGCGGGCGAAGTCGTCCCGCGTCAGGGTCAGGGCGACACCGGAGGTCGCGGTCTTGGCGGTGAACTCCCAGACGGCGTCCGGGTTCAGCAGCGCGTCGTCGCCGAAGCGGTCGCCGTCGCCGGCCACGCCGACCACGGTCTCGTCGCCGTACTTGCCGGTGCCGATCTTGTTGATCTTGCCGTGCGCGATCAGGAAGATCCTGTCGGCCGCCTCGCCCAGCGTGGTGAGCACCTCACCGGGGCCGAAGTCGACCTGCTGGCAGCGGTCGGCGAGGGCGGTCAGCACCTCCTCGTCCTCGTAGCCCCGCAGCAGGGCGAGCTCGCCCAACTCCGCCGGGATCACGCGGACCTGGGAGCCGGTCTTGATGAACTCCACCACACCGTTGCCGACGGCGTAGGTGAGCCGTCGGTTCACCCGGTACGCACCACCGTGGGCCTCGACCCAGGGCAGGACCTTGAGCAGCCAGCGGGAGGTGATCTCCTGCATCTGCGGTGCGGACTTGGTCGTGGTGGCGAGGTTGCGGGCAGCCGCCGTCGCAAGGCTCTGCTGCCGGTCCTGCTGTGTCGCCGGGCTCGTGTCCACGGACATCGGCAGGGTCTCCATTCGTGTGGTTCGGATCACGCGGCCAGGGCCGTACCGCACCGCCCTGAGGCACACGCGAGCCATGGCGGACCATCAGATCCGCTTACTGATAGGGGAGTTGGCGGGTGTCGAGGGACTGGCCACCGTCTCCCGGCGACCCATCGGGAACCCTAGATCACCAGGGCCCGACCAGGCCCGTACGGCGGCCGAGTACCCCCCGATAGGGTGAATGTCCCGCATCCGGCCCGCGCCGCGCCGCACGCCGCGGGAACATCCGTTCCCACGTGCATTCCCCGCCCCACCAACGCCTCGACCCGTCCCGCCCGGGCCCCGGACGACCGCGCGCGCTCCAGCCGCGCGGCGTCAACCCGGCACACCGGCCTGCCCGGTTCGCGCCCGGCCCCGGGCACGCGAAGAGCCCGCCAGGTGCCGGTACGGGGGCGGCCGGCACCTGACGGGGACCAGGGGTGCGCAGAGGGGGATGCGCCGGGGAGGGTGGCGGTGCCGCCGGCGGGTCAGGCGCAGGCGACCTGGGTGCCGGGGACGTCGATGATGCCCGAGTTGTTGGCCTCACCGCCGTTGTACTCGTAGTACAGGTAGGAGTAGAAGTCGATCCTGGTGTCCGGACCGCAGACCGAGTCCGGGGCGATCGCGTAGGTGATCGTGAAGGTGCTGGCGGCGCCCGGGGCGAGCGGCACGTTGTAGCGGGCGATACCGCCGTGGACGTTGTCGCTGCAGCCGTTGGTCTGGGTGCCGCACGCCGTGGCGGTGAACTTGAGGCCCTTCTGCAGGCTGGTGGCGTAGGTCTCCTGGACGCTCTGGTAGACGAACTGGATCGGCGTGTCGTACGGGTTGGTGAGCGTCATGGTGAGGGTGAACTCACCGCCGACGGGAGTCGTCTGACGATCGGACACGGCCGTGAGCGGCAGCGGGCCGGCGGCCCGGGCCGGTGCGGCGGAGAGGAGCAGACCGGCGGCGAGGGCCGGGCCGACGGCGAGCGTCGACCGGCTCAGATGTGTTCTGCGCATGTCCAAGGAGCGTAGGCGCCGGTACCGCTTCGACCGGCGCCCTCGGTCCGAAGCCGTACCGACGCAGGAGCGGCGAGCGGACGCCGGGAACCGGTCGACCGGCGAAACCGCCCGGCGCGGCGCCCGGAAGGCCTATGCTTCGCCGCCCACCGCCCACCGCCCACCGCCCACCGCCCGCCGCTGGCCGCCCACCGCCCACCGCCCACCGCTGGCCGCCCACCGCTGGCCGCCCCGCGCCACTCCCCCGCTCAGGCGGCGGCCGGCAGGACGGCGCACAGCGCGGCGAGCGCGGCCGGGTAGGCGTGGTCGGGCGGAGTGGCGTAGCCGACGACCAGGCCGTCCGCCGTCGGCATGGCCTCCGGGGTGACGGCCGGGTGGCGGAAGTCGGCGAGGCCGTCGAGGGCGAGGCCGCGGCGGGTTGCGGCCCTCAGCACCTCCTGCTCGGTGCCCGCGTCCAGGCGCACCACCGCGTGCAGTCCGGCCGCGATGCCGGAGACCTCGAGGTGCGGGGCGCTCGCGGCGAGCGCGGCGACCAGTCGGTCGCGGCGGTCCCGGTAGCGGCGCCGCATCCGCCGGACGTGGCGGTCGTAGCCGCCCGAGTCGATGAACTCGGCGAGGGTCAGCTGGTCCAGGGCGCCGGCCCAGGCCTCGCGTTCGCCCTTGGCCGCCAGCACACGGTCGACCAGGTGGTCCGGCAGCACCATCCAGCCGAGCCGCAGCGCGGGGCTGAGGCTCTTGCTGACGCTGCCGAGGTAGACCACCCGGTCGGGGTCGAGGCCCTGGACGGCGCCGACCGGCTGGCGGTCGTAGCGGAACTCGCCGTCGTAGTCGTCCTCCAGCAGGAGCCCGCCGCACCCCCGCGCCCAGTCGACCACGGCGGCCCGGCGGGCGGCGTGCAGCGGGCCGCCGGTCGGGAACTGGTGGGCGGGGGTGAGCAGGGCGGTGCGGGCGTCGGGGTGGTGCGCCAACTCACCGACCCGAGCGCCCTGTTCGTCGATCGGCAGCGGGACGGTGGGGACGCCGGCAGCGGCGAGCAGCCCGCGGTGGAAGCCCAGTCCGTACGCCTCGACGGCCAGCGGCCCCTGTTCGGCGGGCGGCAGCACGGGGGTCGCGCCGTCGAAGAGCAGTCGGAGCGCGTGTGCGAAGCCGGAGCAGATGACGATCCGGTCGGGGTCGGTGCGCACCCCGCGCGCGCGGGCGAGGTAGTCGGCGAGGGCGGTGCGCAGTTCGGGCCGGCCCTGCGGACGGCCGGGCCCGAAGGCCTCGTTGGGCGCGGCCGTGAGGGCCCGGCGGGCGGCGGCCAGCCAGGCCGTGCGGGGGAAGGAGGCGGCGTCGGGCTGGCCCTGGCGCAGGTCGTGGGCGGGCCCCGGCTGCGGCGCGGGGCGGCGGGCCCGGGCGGGCGGGGCGGGCGCGGCGCGTTCGGCGACGGTGGTGCCGGAGCCCTGCCGGGCCGTCAGCCAGCCCTCGGCGACCAGTTCGGCGTAGGCCTCGGCGGCGGTGTTGCGGGCCAGGCCGAGGTCGGCGGCGAGGGCGCGGTACGGGGGCAGTCGGGTGCCGGGGGCGAGTCTTCCGCTGCGGATCGCCTCGCGCAGCGCGGACATCAGCGCGGCGCGGCGGCCGCCGCCGGCGGGGAGGTCGAGGTGGAGGTCGCTGCCGGTCGGGCGGGCCGGCTCGGTGGGGTGCGCGCCCGGCGTTTCCGTCATGGTCACGCACCCTACCCGCCGCCCTCCTCCCGCCCTGCGGGCGGCCGGAGCGGTGGCGCCGGCCCGTCCGACCCGGCCCGGAGCGACCCCGGAGCGGTGGCTCCTGACCCGTCCGACCGGCCCGGAGCGGGCCGGTCGCACTCCCCCGCCCCTGCGCCCCTGCTCAGGGCACGACGGTCACCGGCCAGCGGCCGGCCTTGACCAGCCGGACCGCGACCGAGCCGATCACCCTGTGTCCGGCCTGTTCGGAGGCGCCGACCACGACGGCGTCGGCGCGCAGTTCGTCGGCGAGCTTCGCCAGGCCGGTGTACGGGTCGCCGCGCATGGTCAGGAAGCGCCACTCCACCTTCCACACCTCGCGGACCCGCTGCTCGGCCTCGCGCAGGGCGATCAGCAGTTCGTCGGCGATCTCCTGGGTGGTCTCCTCCACGGCGGCCCCGGCCAGGGCGGTCGCGGCGCCGAGTATCGGCTGGACGTAGGCCACCGCCAGGACGGCGCCCTGGCGGCGGGCGAGTCCGGCGGCGTAGGCGGTGGCCCGCCAGGAGGAGTCGGAGCCGTCCAGGCCCGCCAGGATCACCTTGGGCCCGTCGGTGCCCAGTTCGAAGCCGGCCGGGGCGGCCGCGGCCTCGTGCTCCTCGTCGCCGACGGCCCCGGTGTCGGCCGCATCGCTCTCGTTGCTCATGGGCCGAAGGCTATGCCCGCCACTGTGGGTGAGCGCAGCGGGCGCTCCGGGTGAGGGCTGTGGCGCGGGCCACCCGGACGGCGCCGCCGGCCGTCCGTTCCGGCACCCGTGGCGGGGTGAGTGCTCACGGGCTGTCGACGGTGTGCGCGGGCTCACAGGGCCTCCGGGGTGACGGGGGCCACGTCGCGGGCCGATTTGATCTTGAAAATACGTCGAAATCGGGCCAAATCATCCCTTTTTCTAGATCAATACCTTCGGTAACGGCAGCCTGACGTGCGCAAACCTGCGAATCCTTGAAACCGCCAGAACGGCCCCGTAGCTTCGAACCCGTTGCACCGAGCGATCCGCTCCGGCCGGGCCCCAGGCCCCCGAGCAGGACGGTGCAGGACCACGCGAGCGACGTGTCCCCGAAACCGACGGCCTTCCGAGGGCCTGGTTCCGCGTGCTCGCAGACGCCCTCCGAAAGGACCTTCATGACTTTCCGTAACGAGACCACCGCTGCCACCACCACTGCCACCCCGAAGCGCCGCAACCGCGTCCGGATGGCTCTGATGGCCGGGGCGCTCACCGCCCTGCCGGTGGCCGGCCTCGTCACGGCGAACAGCGCCTCCGCCGCTCCGGCCACGGTCTGGGACAAGGTCGCCGCCTGTGAGGCGACCGGCAACTGGGCCATCAACTCCGGCAACGGCTTCTACGGCGGCCTGCAGTTCACCTCCAGCACCTGGGCGGCCTTCGGCGGCACCTCCTTCGCCCCGCGCGCCGACCTGGCCACCAAGGACCAGCAGATCTCCGTCGGCGAGAAGGTCCTCGCCGCCCAGGGCCCGGGCGCCTGGCCGATCTGCTCCGTCAAGGCCGGCCTGACCAAGTAAGGCCCCCGCACACGGCGAAGCCGCCGCACCCTACCCGGGGTGCGGCGGCTTCGCCGTACCGGCGCATCGCCCCCTTCGTGCGGCCGCCCCGGCCCGGACCGGCACACCGAACCGATCGCCCCGTCCGGCGGGTCAGTGCATCAGGCGGCCGGCCGGGGCGGCAGCGGCAGGGGGACGGCGGGCAGGCCGTCGATGCTGGTGGCCACCAGCGGCTTGCGCTCGCAGTAGGCGCTGAACTCGTCCTCGCCCTTGCGGTCGAAGTACTGGGCGTGCAGCTCCCGGTCGGCGCGGTACTCCATGAACGGGACCGCGTAGCCGCAGGAGTCACTGACCCGGTCCGCCGTCACCAGGACGATCGCGCGCAGGCCGGAGCCGTCCGCGGCGGGGCCGAAGTGGCCGAGGAGTTCGGCGAAGCGCGGGTCGTCGCGGAAGACGGGCTCGCCGCGGCCGTGCACCCGGACCACGGTGGGCGGCCCCTCAAAGGCGCACCACATCAGGGTGATCCGGCCGTTCTCCCGCAGGTGCGCGACGGTCTCCGCCTGCGAGCCGCCGAAGTCCAGGTAGGCGACGGTGAGTTCGTCGATCACGGCGAGGGTCCCGGAGCGGCCCTTGGGCGAGATGTTGACGTGGCCGTCGGCGGCCAGCGGCGCGGTCGCGACGAAGTAGACGGGCTGGCTCTCGATGAACTGCCGCAACCGGCCGTCGATGCGTTCGTACTGCTTTCCCATGGACGCGATTGTGCTCCCG
Organism: Kitasatospora sp. NPDC001539; assembly: GCF_040298565.1. Taxonomy (NCBI): domain Bacteria; kingdom Bacillati; phylum Actinomycetota; class Actinomycetes; order Kitasatosporales; family Streptomycetaceae; genus Kitasatospora; species Kitasatospora sp. NPDC001539. The sequence goes on from NZ_JBEPAK010000116.1 coordinate 10,925, forward strand.
TCCCGATCGGCGGGAAAGGGAGATCCACCGCGCGAGACGGGCTCGGGCGCCACCGGGGCGGGCGCCGGGGGACGTCGACGCCCCGCCCGGCGCCCTCGACGGCCCGGCCGGTACGGGGGCGGGCCGGTCAGAGGACGCGAGCGGGGCACGAGCTGCGGGGCACCGGTGCGGGAGGACGACGGCTGCCGGTGCCGGCGCCGGTCAGCGCATCATGTAGACGCTGTCCATGAATTCGATGATCTGCTGGTCCGTCAGCCGCTGGCCGTCCCGGTGGCCCATCGCCAGGTCGGCCTCGCTGATCATGCCGACCAGCCGCTCGCCCTCGATCACCGGGATGCGGCGGATCTGGTGCTGCTCCATCTTCTTCAGCACCGCGTCCATGCTGTCGTCGGCGCGCACGCAGTGCAGGTGCCCGGCCAGCTCCATCGCCGTCATCGCGGCCGGGTCCTTGCCCTCGGCCAGACAGCGCACCACGATGTCGCGGTCGGTGATGATGCCGTGCAGCTTCTGGTCGTCGCCGCAGATCGGCAGCGCGCCCACGTTCATGTCGCGCATCATGCGCGCGGCCTCGTCCAGCGTCTGGTGGGCGCCGATGCACTGGGCGCCGGTGTGCATGATGTCTCGGGCAGTGGTCACGGGGACTCCTTCGTCGATTGACCCCCCAGACGTTCTCCCCCACCGGCCTCCCCACCGGTCCCCCCGGCGGTCACCGGCGGCCGATCGGCGCGCTCGCGGTGTGACCGTGCCATCACCATAGGCAACACCGCGCCCACCCGCGACCGCGAACCCGGCCCCGTGCGGACCGCCGGGGCGGACGGGCCGGCCCGGCCGCCCGCAACCGCCGTCCGCGCGGCGCCGATACTGGAGACGTGACGACGGAAACCGCCGCTGCCGTCGACGAGGCCGTACGAGCCCGGCCCGCGAGCGCGCTGCGCCCGTACGTGGGCTGGTACTCGGGCTACCGGCAACGCGGCCTCGCCCCTGCCGTGCACCGCGGTCTGCCCTCCCCGTACCTGACCTTCATCCTGACCCTGGACGAACCGCTGGTGATCGCCGCGCACCCCGACCCGGGGCAGCCGCCCGGCCGCTACCCGACCCTGCTCGGCGGCCTGCACACCTCCCCCGCGTCGATCACCCACGAGGGTGCGCAGTCCGGCGTGCAGATCGCCGTGCACCCGCTCGCCGCCCGTGCGCTGTTCGGACTGCCCGCCGGGGAGTTGGCCGGGATCGACGTTCCGGCGGAGGACCTGCTCGGGCGGCTCGGCCCGGGTGTGCACGAGCGACTGCGGGCCGCGGGCAGCTGGCCGGAACGGTTCGCCGTGCTGGACGGAGCGCTGCTGCAGGCCGCCCGGCCGTCGGGGCGGGTGCCGCCGGAGGTGGGCTGGGCCTGGCGGGCGCTGCGGCGCAGCGGCGGTGCGCTGCCGGTGGCGGAACTGGCCCGGGAGACCGGCTGGAGCGCCCGCCACCTGCAGCAGCGGTTCCGCCGGGAGACCGGACTCACCCCCAAGGCCGCCGCCCGGGTGATCCGCTTCGACCGGGCTCGGCACCTGCTCGCCGCCGGGTCCCCGCCGCCCCGGCTGGCGGAACTGGCCACCCGCTGCGGGTACTTCGACCAGGCGCATCTGGCCCGCGAGTTCCGTGCGCTGGCCGGGTGCGCGCCGAGCGCCTGGCTGGCGGCGGAGGGGCCGGAGGCGGCGAAGTTCCGAAACGTCCAAGGCGGGGAGGTCGGGGCGGTCGCAGAGTGGGGGGCGTAGCAGTCCCCGCCCGAGGAGGAGAGAACCCATGGACACCAGGACCCCCGCCCCGCAGGTCTGGCCGACCTTCCGCGCGCGGGACGCCCGCGCGCTGATCCGCTTCCTGGTGGACGCCTTCGGCTTCCGCGAGGTGGTCAGCTACGGGGAGGGCGACTTCGTCGCCCACGCCGAACTGGCCTGGCCGGAGGGCGGCGGTGTGATGCTCGGCTCCGACCGCCAGGCCGCGGAGGAAGCCGAGGGCGCGAAGGGCGGTGAGGGCGGGCCGGCCCGCCCCGGCACCTTCAGCGCGTACGTCGTCACCGCCGACCCGGACGCCGTGCACGACCGCGCCGTGGCCGCCGGCGCCCGGATCACCACGGCGGTGCACGAGACGGACTACGGCTCGCGCGACTTCGCCGCCGCCGACCCGGAGGGCAACCACTGGTACTTCGGCACCTACCCGGGCGCGCCCCGGCCCGACGGCCCGCAGGAGTGAGACCAGCCGCGGGGAGCCGGCCGGTCCCCCGGCCCGGCCGCCGGGCGCGGTCGTCCGCGATGATCTCCGACCGCCACCACGACGACCGGCTCGGCTTCCGGTGCGCGGCCCCGGGCGGTCACGCGGCCCCGGGCGGTCACGGGCTCCCGCGGGGACCGCCCCGGACGGCGGCGGCCCCGGGCGGTGACGGCCGGGTCGGGGCAGACTGGCTGCGGGGGCCACCCGCAGCAGGCTTCGGAGGCGGCCCATGCCTCAGATGACGGTGGACGGGCGCACCCTCGCGCTCTCCCACCTCGACAAGGTGTACTACCCGCGCACCGGCACCCCCAAGGGCGAGGTGCTGCGCTACTACGCCGCCGTGCACACCGCCCTGCTCCCCCACCTGCACGACCGCCCGGTCTCCTTCCTGCGCTGCCCGGACGGCGTCGAGGCGGAGGTGTTCGTGGCCAAGAACCCCCCGCCCGGCACCCCCGGCTGGGTGCGCACCGTGGAGGTGCCCAGCAGCAGCGGCGACCTGCGCCAGGTGGTGCTGGAGGACGGCGCGGCGCTGCTCGCGCTCGCCAACCTGGGCTGCCTGGAGCTGCACGTGCCGCAGTGGCACGCCGCCGCCCCCGGCCTGGCCGACCGGCTGGTCCTGGACCTCGACCCCGGCGAGGGAGCGGACGTGCTGACCTGCCGGGCGGTCGCGCTGATGCTGCGCGAGCGGCTGGCCGCGGACGGCCTGACGGCCTGGGTGAAGACCTCCGGGTCCAAGGGACTGCACCTGATGGTCCCGATCGAGCCGACCTCCAGCGCCACGGTCTCCGCGTACGCGAAGGCGCTGGCCGCCGCCCTGGAGGCCGAGCATCCGGACCTGGTGGTGCACACCATGGCCAAGGCGCGGCGCCGCGGCCGGGTGCTGGTCGACTGGTCGCAGAACAACGCCAAGAAGACCACCGCCGCGCCGTACACCCTGCGCGCCCGGCCGCAGCCGACGGTCTCCGCCCCGCTGTCCTGGACCGAGCTGGAGCGGGCCCGGGGGGAGGCGGACCTGGTCCTCACCCTCGCCGAGGTCCCCGACCGGCTGGCGGCCGACGGCGACCTGTTCGCCTCGCTGCTGGACCCTGAGCAGGCCCGGTCACTGCCCGGCTCGGCCAGCAGTGCGGTGCCACCCCGGTCGGCCCCGGCCGGCCGGCCTGCGGCGGGGAGCCGGCCGGGGACAGCGAGCCGGTCGGGGACAGGGAGCCGGTCGGCCGCCCCGGAGCCGGCAGCCGGAGCCGAGCCGTCGGCGGCACCCGGCCGGCCCCGCCAGGTGCTGCAGCCGCCCGTGGAGGTGATGCGTCCGACCGCCGTGCCCTCCGTCCCACCGGCCGACGGGCTGGGCGGGGGCGGGGTGCAGTACGAACTGAAGCTGGACGGTTTCCGGTGCGTCGCCTTCGCCCGCGGTGACCGGCCCGCCGTCCTGCAGTCCCGCAGCGGCCGCGACCTCGCGCCGGAGTTCCCGCCGATCGCCTCGGCCGTCGCCCGGCTGCCCGAGGGCGTGGTGATGGACGCCGAACTCGTCGCCTGGCGCTCCGGCCGGTTCGCCTTCGAGGAGCTGCTGCGCACCCGCCAGGCCCGGGCCGCGGCGCCGGACGTCGCCCTCGGCCTGGTCGCCTTCGACCTGCTCGCCCTCCCCGGCCGCGACGTCCGCAGCCTCCCGCTCACCGACCGGCGCCGTCTGCTGCTCGCCGCCCTGGCCGACGTCCCGCCGCCGATCCAGCCGGTGATGGCCACCACGGACCGCGCGGAGGCCCTGGAGTGGATGGCGCAGCTGGCCGACATCGGCGTGGAGGGCCTGGTCTGCAAGGCCGCCGGCTCCCCCTACAGTCCGCGGCGGGCGGGCCGCGCCTGGGTCAAGTACCGCCGCAGCGACACCGTGGACGCCACCGTCCGCGCGCTCACCGGCCCGGCCGACCGCCCGCACGCGCTGGTCGTGCGACTGGACGACGACCGGGTGCTGCTGACGACGCCCCGGCTCACCGCCGTGCAGGCCCGCGAACTCGCCGAGGCCGCCGCCCCGCTGCTCGGACCGCCCGCCGTCGACCCGGACCACGGCCCGGTCCACCCCCTCACCGCACCCCTGCGCGCCGAACTCACCGTCACCGGACGCCCGCCGACCGCCACCTTCGTCCGGTTGCGCGGGGACTGAGCGGCCGACCGGGACTGGACGGCCGGCTGGGACCGAGCAGCCGGTGGGCCCTGGACGGCCGGCCCGGACGGCGCCCCCGGCCGGGTGGGCGCTTCACACCCGGTGCCGCTTCGCCGTCGCGTGGGCGAACTCGGTGACCAGCGCGTCGTCGAACACCGGCAGGTCCCCGGGCCTGCGGCTGGTCACCAGCACGCCCGGCCCCTCATGGCAGACGTGCACCTCCTCGTCGACCCAGTGGGCGCCCGCGTTGACCAGGTCGGTGCGCAGGCTCGGCCAGGAGGTGAGGGTGCGGCCGCGGACGGCGTCGGCCTCGATCAGGGTCCAGGGGGCGTGGCAGATCGCCGCGACCGGACGGCCGACGGCGCAGCAGGCGTGTACGAAGGCGACCGCCGCCCGGTCCACCCTGAGCGCGTCCGGGTTGGCGAGTCCGCCGGGCAGCACGAGCCCATCGACATCGGCCGGATCGGCCTCCGCGACCAGGCCGTCCACCGCGAAGGTGTCGCCGTGCGCGCGGTGCCGCACGGCCTGGACCCGTCCCTCCGCGGTGGACAGCAGCCGCGGCGTGCCGCCGGACTCGACGACCGCCTGCCAGGGCTCGGTCAGTTCCTCCTGCTCGACGCCGTACGGGGCGACCAGGAAGGCGATCGTCCGGCCGGTGAGGGTGATGGTCGGCCAGCCCATGGCTCGGCGGTCCCCGGCTCAGCGCGGGCGGGGCCCGGTCAGGTCCTCGGCGGCGGAGGGGACGGAGCTGAGCCGGGCCCGCGGGCAGTCGAGGTGCACGGCGAGGTCCAGGTGGTCGATCCGGGCGACCAGGCCCGCCGGGACGGGGACCCGGGCTCCGGGCACCCAGGTGGAGGCGTCGACCAGCAGGTGGTCCCCCGCGTCCTGCTCCACCCGGCCGACCGGGCCGTCGGTGGCGTGCACCTCGTACCCGATCAGGCTCAGGTCGGCGGCGGGATGGGATCCCGGGCGGTACTCCCACAGGTCGGTGTTCATCGGTTCACGCCTCCGGTCGGTCCCAGGGGCGGCGTTCGCGCCGTTGCGCCCGGTCCGGATCGAGGGGGTCGGCTCCGCGCGTGCCCCGGCGCCGCCGCAGCAGTTCCGAGGCGGCGACCGCGGCCGCCACCGAGGCCGTCCAGACCACTCCGAGGGCGACGAGCACGGCGGTGGTCGGCGTCCGTACGCCGATGCTGAGGCAGAAGGCGGTCATCACCACGGCGGTCAGCACCACCCCGGCCGTGATCCGGCGTCCGACGCCGCGCACCGCGCCGAGGACCCGGCTCGGCCGTTTGGCCCCCATGGTGCTCAGCTTCCGATCGAGGCGTGCGTCCCGGCGCAGATCGGACTCGATCTCCTCGAGGAGCCGCCGCTCCCATCCGCTCAACGCGGGTCCGTCCATCTCGGTCACCTCCGACATTCCGGTGACATGCCCTCGCACCCGGGCGGTTGCCCGGTACGGGCCGGCGTCAACCGTTCCGGGGACCACCCGTTCCGGCGCCCACGCGGCCGAAGGCCCGCGGGCGGGCGAGCAGGCTGTCGTCCAGGACACGCAGCAGGGCGGCGGCGTCGCGGTGGACCTCGGCCGCGCCGGCCGCCCGCAGCTCGGGGCCGGCGTCACCGCCGGTCTCCAGGGCGACGCAGGGCAACCCGGCCCGCCTCGCCGCCCGCACCTCGCGCACGCTCCCGGCGACGGCCACGGCGTGCGAGGGCACGCCGTCCACCAGCTCCAGCGCCGCCCGCACCGCATCGCCGCCGGGTGCGGCCACGGCCGGGGCGGGAGCGCCGGCCGGACCGGGCCCGGTCAGCACGACCGTCCAGCCCCGGGTGGCGCACTCGCCGAGCAGTTCGGCGCCGCCCGGCAGCCGGGGCTGCCAGTCGGTGCCGAACACCGCCGCGGAGATCATCGTCATGGCCGCCGCTCCCGTGCTTCCGTTCGCAGGCCACGCACCGAATGCGCCCTTCCAGGTTAGGCCGCCGCGGAGCACGGCGCGCTGCCTGCCGGGGCCGGATTCCGGCCGCCGTGGCCGTTCCTGCGCCCCGGTCGGGCGCCCGCCGTCCGGCGGCCCCGGTGGTGCGCGACCTACGATCGGCTCGGCGGCCGCCGCCGTCCGTGGCGCACCCCGAGAGGCCGGTTCATGAGGATCAACCTGACCAGTGTCTTCGTCGACGACCAGGACAAGGCCCTGCGCTTCTACACGGAGCTGCTGGGCTTCGTGAAGAAGGCGGACGTGCCGCTCGGTGAGCACCGCTGGCTCACCGTGGTCTCACCCGAACAGCCGGACGGCACCGAGCTGCTGCTGGAGCCCGACGCCCACCCCGCCGTCAGGCCCTACCGGACGGCCCTGGTCGCCGACGGCATTCCGGCCGCCTCCTTCGCCGTCGACAACGTGCACGGCGAGTACGAGCGGCTGCGCCGGCTCGGAGTGCGCTTCACCCAGGAGCCCCTGGCGACCGGCCCGGTCACCGTCGCCGTCCTGGACGACACCTGCGGCAACCTCGTCCAACTCGCCCAGTACCACCGGTGAGCGCCGGCCCGGGGCGGACGGGCCGCCCCGGGGCGGGCTGCGGCGGCCGTTCCGTCGGAGCCGCCGGGCGGCCCGCGGTCAGGCGGGGTCCGGGTCGGTGGCGAGGCGGGCGTGCAGGTGTTCGTCGGTGTAGGGGTTGTCGCCGTAGCGGTAGGAGGCGCGCAGGGTGCCCTCGTAGGGGAAGCCCGCCCGGTTGGCGACCCGGCAGGACGCGTGGTTGTCGACGGCGTGGTACAGCTCGATCCGGCGCGCGCCGGCGGTGCGGACCCCCCAGCGGGTGACGGCGGCGGTGGCCCGGCCGGCGAGGCCCCGGCCGCGGGCGGCGGCGAGCAGCCAGTAGCCGACCATGGCGACGCCGTCGGCCCGGTCGGTCCAGCGCAGGGCGACGTTGCCGCACAGGGTGCCGTCGGCGGAGTCGCAGATGGCGAAGGAGGCCGTGGTGCCCGCGGCCCAGCGGGTCTCGGCGCGCTCGAGGAAGGCCACGGCGCCGGCCCGGTCGGCGGCGTCGCGCAGCGGGTTCCAGCGGGCGATCTCCGGATCCGTCGCGGCCGCGATCACGGCGGCGGTGGTGCCTCCGGCCAGGTCGAGGGAGCGGGCCCATGGGCGCAGCCGGACGTCGCCCAGGTCGAGGACGGCAGGTTGGAAGAGGCGCGGTCCGGTCGCGTCGTCGCTGATGGTCACCCCGCTTTCCTATCCCCCGTCCGCCGGTGGCCGCCAGCGATTAACCGGGTTCCGGTGCGCCGGTGCTCGGGAGCGCCGTCGGGCTCGGTGCGGAGGGTGCGGCGGCGAGGTCCGGTGGACTCCGGGAGGCCGGGCCGCCCACCCTTTGCCGAGGGTGCGCGGCCCGACGCCGGCCTGCCCGGCCCGGCGCTCACCGCCCCGGAGCTCACCGCCCCGGACGCCGCCGCCCCGGCGCTCACCGCCCCGGAGCGACCCGGCCGACGAGGTGGATCAGGCGGTCGAGGGCGTCGTTGGAGTTGGGTTCGGTGAGGTTGACCATCAGTCGGAAGGCGATCTTCAGCAGCGCCGGGTGGCCGAGACCGGCCGCGCCCGCGGCCCCGAGCAGCTTCGGGCGGCCGAGCAGGTCGGCGGCCAGCCGGCCGAGCGCGAAGTAGCCCGCGTAGGCGGAGCGCAGCGCCTGCGGGTAGGCGCGCAGGGCGAGTTCCCGGCCGCGCTCGGTGCGGCGGGCGTGGGCCTGGACGATGGTCTCCGCGGCGTAGCGGCCGGACTCCATGGCGTAGGCGATGCCCTCGCCGGTGCCGGGGCTGACCGTGCCGCCCGCGTCGCCGACGAGCAACAGGCCGTCGGCGTAGTGGGGTTGGCGGTTGAGGCCCATCGGGAGGGCGGAGCCGCGGATGGGCTCGGTGACGGCCTCGGGGGTGTAGCCGTACTCGGGCGGGAGGTCGGCGCACCAGCGGCGCAGCAGCTCCCGCCAGTCGAGGTCGGTGCCGGCGGTGTCGAGCACGCCGAGGCCGACGTTGGCGGTGCCGTCGCCCATGCCGAACACCCAGGCGTAGCCGGGCAGGAGGCGGTGCGCGGGGTCGTGGGGGTCGCGCAGGTCGAGCCAGGCCTCCAGGTAGCGGTCGTCGTGGCGCGGGGTGGTGAAGTACGTGCGGTAGGCCACGCCCATCGCGCGGTCCGTGCGCCGGTAGCGCTTCATCGCGACGGAGAGCCGGGTGGAGTTTCCGTCGGCGGCGACGACCAGCGGCGCCCGGTACTCGACGGGTGTGCGGTCCTCGCCGAGTCTGACGGTGACGCCGGTGATCCGCCCGGTCCGCTCGTCCGTCAACGGACCCGCCACGTTGGCGCGTTCGACCAGCCGGGCGCCGGCCGAGGCGGCCTTGCGGGCGAGCAGTTCGTCGAAGTCGGCACGGCGCCGGACGAGCCCGTAGCCGGGGAAGGCGGAGAGCTCCGGCCAGTCGAACTCCAGCGAGCGCCGCCCGGCGATCAGCCGCAGGCCGCGGTTGTGCAGCCAGCCGGCTTCCTCGGAGACGTCGATGCCCATGTCGACGAGTTGTTTGACGGTCCGCGGGGTGAGGCCGTCCCCGCAGACCTTCTCCCGCGGGAAGGCGGACTTCTCCAGCAGCAGGACGTCCAGTCCGGTGCGGGCGAGGTGGTAGGCGGCGGTGGAGCCGGCCGGGCCGGCGCCGACCACGATGACGTCGGCGCTGTCCTCGGTCGGGCCGGCCGCCTGCCGGTCCGGTCGCACCTGCTGCTCTGGGCCGGGCATCGGGCATTCCCCCTGGGTCGGATCGGCTGGGCAAGACGACGGAGCATCCGCCGGACCGGCCTGTGGGACGAACGGACCGGGCGGTTCCAGACGGACGATAGAGAACCCCGGCGCCGACCCGCGCCCCGACACGCGTCCCCGGCCCGCCGACCGGCCGAAACCGGCCAACCGCGAGCCGCTCCCGTCCACTCCTCGACCCGGCACCCGCCGCTGACCAGCACGTCAACCGGTCGGCCCGTACACGGAGCGGACACAATCGGGTGATCGGATCGTTGTGACCCACTAATCCGGCGATATCGCCCACCGCACCGCATTCCGGCCAAAGCCCCCTTGCGTCACGTTTCTGACTGCGGGAACTTTTGTGCCCCTCCCATTCGTACGGCCCCGGCCTCCGGTCCGACGGCACGCCCGATCCGAGGGCTCCCTCCCACCGCGCAGGCTCGTCCCGGCCTGCCGAACCCCGATGGAACACGCATGCACATCCGCTCCACCGCCGCGCGCTCCCTGGTGGCCGTCCCGACCGCCGCCGCCCTGTTGCTGCTCGCCCCCGCCGCCCACGCCGCCGCCGGCGGCAACGGCAAGGGCGCACCCGGCAACAACGGCACCGTGAAGATCCACGACGCCGCCACCGGCCAGGAGGACGTCCGCAACGAGCCGAAGGTCTGCACCTTCTACCTGGACTCCTTCGGCTTCGACCCGAACCAGGACGTGATCTGGGCCATCGTCCAGATGGACCACGGCCAGGAGACCCTCGCCGCCTGGGGCGACCTGCCGGTGGACGGCCACGGGCACGTCCGCACCGAGGACATCGAGCTGCCGGACGGTCAGTACAAGCTCTACTGGCAGTCGGTCGAGCTGGTCAACGGCGAGCTGCCCGAGGACGCCGACCTGAACAACCCGAAGCACAAGGTCTTCAAGGTCGACTGCGGCGGCAAGGCCCCGTCCGGCAAGCCCTCGCCGACCGCCACCAAGACCCCGTCGGCCGGCCCGACCACCGTGCCGAGCGCGACCCCCTCGCACAGCGCCTCGCCGACGCCGACCCACACGCCCACCCAGCCCCCCACCCAGACCCCCGCGCCGACCCACTCGGCCACCCCGAGCACCACCCCGGTGCCGACCCCCCCGGTCGTCCAGCCCCCGGTGCCCACCCTCCCGGCCAACCCGGCGCCCACCACCTCTGCGCCCACCACCCCGGCGCCTTCGACCCCGGCGCCTTCGACTCCCGCCGCCGGGAGCCCGAGCGGTGCGCCCAGCACCGCGCCGAGCGCCGGCCCGTCCAGCGCGCCGACCGCCACCGTCCCGGTGAACACCTCGAACGCCGGCACCGTGGTCAACCCGGACAAGCCGCTGATCAAGCCCGCCAAGGTGAGCGTCCCGACGCCGATCCCGGGTGCCGCCTCGGACGGCAAGAAGCTGGCCAGCACCGGTAGCGACGGCACCCTGCTGTACGCGGGCGCCGGCACCGTGCTGCTGGCCGCCGGCGCGGGCGCGGTGGTCTACGCCCGCCGTCGCCGCACCTCCTGAGGCACGGTCGGCGCGGTCCGGCGGCGACGCGGAAGCGCTCCTGAAGCCGCGCTCCGCCGGGCCCGGGCCCTCCGCGGGCCGCGCGGCGCCGCGGGGGGGC
>NZ_JBEPAK010000117.1:0-21460 GCF_040298565.1 Kitasatospora sp. NPDC001539
TACCGGCCGCCGGGGCCCCGCCCCGGGTACGCGACGGGGCCGGGCGCCGCGGGGGCCCGGCCGGCGGTGGGGGAGAATGGACGGCATGTCCCGACGTCGTTCCGCGCCCCGCCTCGCCGCCCCGCGGCTGCTCCCCTCCTCCCCGTGCCCCTGCGGCCTGCCCGCCGCCTACGGCGACTGCTGCGGCCGGCTGCACCGCGGCCAGGCGGCGGCGACCACCGCGGAGTCGCTGATGCGCTCCCGGTTCAGCGCCTTCGCCGCCCAGGACGAGGCCTACCTGCTGCGCACCTGGCACCCGGAGACCCGGCCGGCGGAGGTGGACTTCGACCCGGCGCTGCGCTGGACCCGGCTGGAGGTGGTCTCCACCACCGAGGGCGGCGCCTTCCACGCCGAGGGCACGGTCGCCTTCCGGGCGTACTGGACCGAGGGCGCCGAGGAGGGCGTGCTCACCGAGAACAGCCGGTTCGTCCGGCACGAGGGCGCCTGGGTGTACCTGGACGCCCTCTCGCTCGGCTGAGCCCCAACGCCGGCCGGCTACAGGTAGTCGTCCAGCCGGCCGAGGGCGAAGCCGGCCGCGGTGACGTCGTTGAGCACCTTGCGCAGCAGGTCAGGCATGGTGGCCTTCCAGATGTCGGTGCCCCGGAAGTGGGTCAGGATGATGTCGCCCGGGTGGAGCTTCCGGTCGTCGTAGCGCCACTCCATGTGGTCCGGGAAGGCCTCCTCGTTCCACAGCGGCACCGCCTGGACCCCGCAGGACCCCGCCGCGCGCAGCGTGTCGTCGTTGTACTCGCCGTACGGCGGGCGGAACAGCCGGGGGCGGGTACCGATCTGCTGCTCCAGCTGGTCCTGCTGGTCGCAGATCTCGCCGCGCTGGGTCTCGTAGTCGAGGATCTTGAGGTTGCGGTGGTTGATCGTGTGGTTGTTGATCTCCACGCCCTGGTGGTGGAGGTCGCGGAAGTAGCCGTAGTTGTCGCGGGCGAGGTAGTCGGAGACGAAGGCGCTGATCGGGACGCCCAGCTCCTCGGCCATCTTGGAGAACTGCGGGTCCTTCTCGTAGCCGTCGTCGACGGTGAGGAAGACCACCTTGTCCTCGGTCGGTACCCGGAAGACCACGGGCGGGCGGCCGTCCTTCATCTTCACGCCCTGGGTGGGGGCGAGCGCCACCCTGGTCGCCGGGCGGGGCGGCGCCTTCAGCGGCGGGCGCTCCAGGCCCCAGCGCTGGGCGGTTTCGAGCGCGGCGCGGGTCACCGCCTCCTGCCGGGCGGCCGCCTCCCTGCTGCTCTCCTCCTCCTGGCGGGCGAGTCCCGGCAGGGGTGCCGCGGCCGGCGGGCGCCCCGCGGCGCGGTCCGCCGCGGGCGCCCCGGCGGCGGGTGTGGCGCCCGTCCCGGCCTGGGCGGGCTTCGGCTGGGCGGGGCCGGCGGGCCCGGCGCAGCCGGCGACGACGGCGGAGAGGCACACGGTGGCCAGCAGGCCGGTCCGCAGTCCGTTCCGCTTCGGCTGACTCCCCCTCAGACCCCCACTATTGCGACAAACTGATGGTCCGTTCATAGCTGCACTGCTCCCCCGCCGCGCACCCCCGCCAATCCCCCCGTCACCCGCGCGGGGCAACGCCGCGCCGGTCGCCTTGCCGTTCCTTTGCCGGGGGGCTCCGCCGAGCCCGCGCCCCGGGCACCCTGCCGGGCTTCTGCCGGGGCCCGGGGGCCGAAGCGGCCACTGCCGGGGCGAAAATCCTTTGCGGCGCGGCCACCCCGGAGCGGATCATGCGCCCATGACGAACACCGCGCCCCACCGCACCGACCTCTGGGCCGTCACCCCGGCCGACGTGACCACGCCCGAGGCCGGAGAGCTGCTGCGCGACTACTACTACGACGTGGCCAACCGCTACTACCGCCTGCACCTCGGCCGCGAGGGCACCCCGGAGGAGCTGGAGAGCGGCCTGGCCGACTCCCCCAGCGACGACCTCGCCGCCCCGAGCGGCCTCTTCCTGATCGGCCGCTACGACGGAGTCGCCCACGCCTGCGCCGGCCTGCGCCGCTACGACGACACCACCGTCGAGCTCACCCGCGTCTTCGTCCGGCCCGCCCTGCGCGGCACCGGCGGCGGCGGCCGCCTGCTCGCCGCCGTCGACGCGGCCGCCCGGGCGATGGGCGCCGACCGGATCGTCCTCGACACCCGGCTCGACCTGGTCGAGGCCCGCGCGCTCTACCTGCGCAACGGCTACCAGGAGATCCCCGCCTACAACAGCGGGCCGTACGCCCAGGTCTGGTACGGGAAGGACCTCGGCACGCCGACCCGGTGAGCGGGTCGGCGACTCGGCCCGCGCCGGTGCCTACAGTGCTTCCGGCTGCGGCCGGCTGGCCAACGCCGCCGTGAGCTCGGCGGCCGAGGGCGGGTTCGCCCCGGGCCGGGAGACGGTCAGGGCGGCGACGGTGACGGCCTGGACGAGGCAGCCGGTGAGTTCGGTGCCGGCCATCCGGGCGTGCAGGAAGGCGGCCATGAAGGAGTCTCCGGCGCCGACGGTGTCGGCGACCGCGACCGGGACGGCCGGTACCTGCCGGCGTCCGCCCCGGCGGCTGAGCCCGAAGGCGCCACCGGCGCCCAGCGTGACGGCGACGACGGCCGGGCCGAGGGCGAGCCAGCGCTCGGCGACGGCCTCGGCGGCCTCGCCCGGGTAGAGCCAGGCGAGGTCCTCGTCGCTCGCCTTGACCAGGTCGCTCAGCGCGACCAGCCGCTCGACCCGCCGCACGGCCTCCGCCCGGCGGCCCATCAGCGCGGGGCGCACGTTCGGGTCGTAGCTGATCTGCGCCCGGCCGCGCCAGCGCTCCACCAGGGCCAGCGCCGACGCCGCCCCCGGATCGGTGACCGCCCCGATCGAGCCGAGGTGGACGGCCGCGGGGGGCGCGTCGAGCTCGGTCGGCGGGAGGGTCCAGCCGATGTCGAAGGTGTACTCCGCCCGCCCGTGCCCGTCCAGCCGGACCACCGCCGAAGGCGTGCGCGCGACCTCGGCGGCGCGCACCTCCACCCCGGCGGACTCCAGGTGGGCCCGGATCAGCCGCCCGTTGGCGTCCGGTCCGAGTTCGGTGAGCAGCACCGCCGGGCGGCCCAACCGGGCCAGGCCGTAGGCGAGGTTGGCGGGACTGCCGCCGGGGTGCACGACGTCCGGTGTCCCGTCCGTGCGGACGATGTCGGCGACGCACTCGCCGATCACCAGGACGGGTGAAGCGGGGCTGGTCACTGCGGCTCCTGGCCTCCGGTGCGAGGGCGTCGTCTCGACCGCCAGCCTACGGGGTCGTCCGGGCCGTCAGCCTGCGGGGCGGACGCCGGGGGCGTCAGGGCATGAAGTACGGCCGCCGGACCTGGCCAGGTTCTCCGACGGCCGTGGCTCCGTCCGTCAGGGGGCGAAGCACTTCGAACCCTAGGCGCCGGGTCGGCGCTCCGCCACCACCGTGCGCCGTCCGGGCGATGTCCGGATGTGGTCACGGTCCTGGCCGCTCGGTCTCCCGTAGCTCTAGCCTGCCTGCGCGGTGCGTCCGGCACGCACCGGTGCACGGCTCCCACCCTCGGCTCACGAAGTGCGGTGATCTCCCTGCCCAGGCCCCGTGTCGCCCTCGCCCTGCTGCTCGCGCTCTGCGCGGCGCTGCTGTCCGGCGGCGCCCCGCCGGCCACCGCGGCCGACGGGCTGGGGGACCCGGTCTTCCCCGCGCTCGGCAACACCGGCTACCGGGCGCTCGCCTACGACCTGGCCTTCGAGTACCGGGCGGACACCCGCACGGTGGACGCGACCGCGGTGGTCACCGTCCGGCCGACCAGGAACCTCGCGCGGCTGTCGCTGGACGCGCTCGGCCTGGACGTGCACGCCGTCCGGGTCGACGGCCGGCCGGCCGAGTTCACCACCCACGACGAGAAGCTGACCGTCACCCCGGCGAAGGAGCTGCACCGCGGTGCCGCGGCGCGGGTGGCCGTCGCGTACTCGGCCGATCCGCGGGCCGCGCTGCCGCACACCGGCTGGGTGCCGACCCCGGACGGCTTCGCGGTGGCCGGCCAGCCCGACAGCGCGCACACCGTCTTCCCCTGCAACGACCACCCGAGCGACAAGGCCCGTTTCACCATCGCGGTGACCGCCCCGGACGGGCTGCTGGGCGTCGCCAACGGGGAGCTGACCCGGACCGAGCGGCTCGGCGACGGCCGCACCACCCGGCGGTACGTCTCCCGCGAGCCGATGGCCACCGAGCTGGTCCAGGTGTCCGTCGGCGACTACACCGTGCGCGAGCGCACCGGCCCGCACGGGCTGCCGCTGCGCGACGTCGTGCCGACCGCCCGGGCCGCCGAGCTGGCCCCCGCCCTGGACCTCACCGAGGATCAACTGCGCTGGGCCGAAGCGCACCTGGGGCCGTTCCCGTTCGAGGCCTACGGCCTGATGTCGGCCGACACCGACGACCCGGCGGCCTTCGCCTTCACCGGGCTGGAGACCCAGACCCTCACCCTCTACAAGCCGGGCTTCCTGCGCCGGCCGGAGTCGGCGATCGGCTCGCACATGATGCACGAGCTGGTCCACTCCTGGTTCGGCGACAGCGTCTCCCCCGCCACCTGGGCCGACCTCTGGCTCAACGAGGGGCACGCCGACTACTACGGCCTCGCCTACCGCTACGAACGCGGCTGGCCCGACGACCAGGGCCACACCACCCTCGTCGACCGGATGCGCCGGCTGTACGGCCTCGGCGACCAGTGGCGGCACGACTCCGGCCCGGTCGGCTCCCCGACCGCCGACCACCTCTTCGACAGCCAGCGCTACACCGGCGGCGCTCTGGTGCTGTTCGCCCTGCACGAGAAGGTCGGCGCGGACACCTTCGACCGGATCGAGCGCGCCTTCCTGCGCACGCACCGCTACGGCACCGCGAGCACCCGGGACTACCTCCGCACCGCCTCCGAGGTGTCGGGGCAGGACCTCGGTGGTTTCCTCACCGACTGGCTGTACGGGCTGCGCACCCCGCCGATGCCGGGGCACCCGGACTGGACGGTCGGGCCGGTCACACCGCCGTCGGCCGCCTCTCGCCCGGCCGGGACGGGCGCCCCGCAGGGCTCGGGGACGGTCTGAGCCCTTTCGTGCCCTCTGTCCTCCTCCACCCGCCCCGTCGCGCCGACGAGTGCGTCCGGGCGCTCCCCGCGCGCCCCTGGCCGGACGGCACCGAGCGGTCCATGGTGGTCCTCACGGCCCGCCTGCCGCCCGGCCGAGTCCCGGCCGGCTCGCGGGCCGTCCAACGTCCGCGTTCAGACCGGTTCCGCGCCCGTGGGAAGATTTCCCGGCGGAGAGGCAACCCGCACCGCCGCCCATCGCGTTCAGCAGCCGTGAGCACGACACCAACGAGGACGCGGCCCGCCCGGCCGCCACGGCTGACAGGAACGGTGCGGACACCATGGCAAGGGCGGCGGCAGGATGAGGGACGCGACACCGGACTTCGCGGAGTTCGTCGCCGCCTGCGGCCCGAAACTGCTGCGCGTGGCCTGGCTGCTGACCGGCGACCCGCACCAGGCCGAGGACCTGCTGCAGACCGCGCTGGCCAAGGTCTGGCCCCGCTGGGACCGGATCGCCCCCGACCGGCCCGAGGCGTACCTGCGCAAGGTGCTGGTCAACTGCCACATCTCCTGGTGGCGGCGGCGCTGGACCGGGGAACTGCCGCACAGCGACCTGCCCGAGCCGCCCTCGGCGCAGGCCGACCCGTTCGAGGGGGTGGTGCTCGGCCAGGTCGTCGCCGAGGCCGTCCGGGCGTTGCCACCCCGCCAGCGGGCGGTGGTGGTGCTGCGCTTCTTCGAGGACCTGAGCGTGGAGGAGACCGCCGAGGTGCTGCGCTGCACCACCGGCACGGTCAAGAGCCAGACGCACCGGGCGCTGGCCGCCCTGCGCGGGAAGCTGCCGGCCCGGGAACTGCTGTCGGACGGAGGACACCGTGAACGGGGCTGAACCGGCCGACGGCACCGAGGAGATCGAGGAGGAACTGCGCGTCCTGCTGCACCGGGCCGTCCCCGTGCTGGCCGAGCCGGAGGACCGGATGGAGCGGGTGCTCGAGCGCGCGGACCGGGCCAGGCGGCGACGACGGGCCACCGCCCTCGGGCTCGGGCTCACCGGCGGGCTGGTCGCGGCCGCGCTGGCCGCGGCACCGGCGCTCGCTCCGGCGCCGGACCACGGCGCGGTCGGACCGGCCGCGCCCGGCCCGGCCCGTACGTCGCCCTCGCCCGGCGCGGTGACGCCCCGCCCGTCCACGGCCACGCCGTCCGTCCCGCCGTCCGTCTCGCCCGCGGTCTCGCCGCCGGCGACCGGGGAGTTCGTCCGGTTCCTGCAGATCGGCGGGCTCGCCGTCACCGTGCCGCCCGGCTGGTACTCCGACGTCGCCGCCTTCAGGGACGGGAACCGGCTCCTCGGATACCTGGCCAACCAGCCGTTCGACGTGACGGCCCCCTGCACCCAGGTGATGGGCGTCTGCACACCGATCGGGCCGCTGGCGCCGGACCGGGCCTACCTCATCCTGCGGCTGGTCGACGTCCCCGACCAGGCCAAGGCGGCCGCCGGGGGGACCACCGGCCCGGTGGACGTCGCGCTCGACAAGGAGTGCTTCGGCCACGGCGGGAACCGGGAGACGGTCAGCAGCCGCAACGTCGACGGGCCGCAGGTCACCGTGCGGATCGAGCTGACGGCCTGCGCCCGGGAGCCCTCGGAGGCGACGCTGCGGCAAGTGCGGCAGGTCCTCGACTCGCTCCGGTTCGCCGGCTGACCCCCGGACCCCGGCACCGTTCACGTGCAGGCCCCGGTGGATCCGGCGGATCCGGAACGGACCGTAACCCTTGCGGCGCAACGTCGTTGGACCGGCCATGAAGAAGCGCAGCATGCTCGCCGTCGCCTCGCTCGCCGTGGGCTTCGTGGCCTCCCTCACCGCACCGAGTGCGCACGCCAGCGCCGTCGGCGGCCAGGAGGGCCTGCCGGGCTCGCTGACCAGTGCCCCGGACGCGTTGCCCGGGCAGGTCGGGGACGCGGGTGGCGTGGTCGGCCACGCCACCGGGTACGTGACCGGGTCGGCGGACGGCCTCGTCCCGGTCACGCCCGCTTAGGCCCTCTCCGGCCGAACCGTCGGGCGGCACCGCGGTCCGGCTGCGGTGCGCCGACGGAACGGCGGTACGGCGGTGGCGCGGTTCGGCGTCGAGGTGGGTCAGGACAGCGGTGCGCCGAGGTCCTGGGTCCACAGGGTGCCGGCGGGGCTCGTGGCCACCCCGACGCCGACGTCCTTGAAGCCGCAGTCGAGCATGTTGGACTGGTGGATGCCGCCGTCCATCCAGTGCGAGAGGACGGCCGACGGGGCGGTCGAGCCCCGGTCGAGGTTCTCGCCCCACTGGGACCAGCGGTAGCCGGCGGCGGTGATCCGGGCGTCGGGGTGGAGGCCGTCGGGGTTGACGTGGTCGAAGAAGTTGCGCGCGGCCATGTCGTCGGCGTGCTTCTGGGCGGCGCTGTGCAGCCGGGGGTCGATCCGCAGCGGGGCGCAACCCGCCTTGGCGCGTTCGGCGTTGACGAGGTCCACCAGCTGCCGTTCCGGGGTGGGCGGCGGTGCTGCGGTGGTCTGCCGGGCGGTCGGCGTGGGGGTCGGGGCCACGGTCTCGGTGAGGGTGGGAGTCGGTGTCGGGGTCGGCGTCGCCGTGGGCGTCGGAGTCTCCGGGGCGGTCGCGACCAGGGTCGGCAGGGCTTCCAGTGCGGCGGCCGGGGCGCTGGGTTCGGGTGCCGTCACGCGCGGGGGCTCGCCAGGGTTCGGCCAGACCAGGGCGAGCGTGGTCACGGCCACCGCTGCGGCCGAGCCGCCCACCAGGACGGCCTTGCGGGCCGCGCTGCCGGTCCAGCCGCCGTGCGCGCCGGGGCCGCCGCCCGTTCCGGTGCCGGTTCCCGCGCCCGCTCCGCCACTTGGGCCCGCGCCCCCTGCACCGGCCCCGCCACCCGCACCGACTCCGCCGCCCGCGCCGCCCGCAGCGGCGGTCGAGTGCGCGGCGGTCGTCGCCGCGGTGGCCGCCGTGTGCTGGAAGTGGAGCAGGGCGGGCGAGTCCAGCGGGATCGGGACCAGGACGAGACCGGCGAGCAGTCCTTCGGCCGGGAAGAGGTCGCGACCGAGGCCGTCGCAGCCGGCGCAGCCGCGGATGTGCCGGGCGATCCGCTTGCGCCAGACCGAGTTGGGGGTGCCGTCGAAGCCGGCCGTGACGTCGGCCAGGCCGGGGCAGCGCGGGTACGCGCCGAGGGCGCGGACCACCACCCGGCCCGCCTCGAGCTGCTTCTTCATCCGCTGGACGCGGACGGCGGCGTGCTGGGGGCTCAGGTCGAGGGCTTCGGCGAGTTCCGCGCGGCTGAGTTCGCCGCAGGCCTCCAGCCACCACAGTGCGAGCAGCTCGCGGTCGTCCGGGTCCAGCCACCGGGTGGCTTCGGCCACCTCGCGGCGCTGGCCGGAGAGTCCGAGGCGCAGGATGGTCAGATCGGTGAAGTCGGCACGCGGGTCGGGTACTTCCCAGGTCTCGTCCAGGCCGCCGACAGTGGGCTGCTGCTGCCCGACGGCATGCCGGCGGCGCACCTGGTTCATGGTGATGGCGACCAGCCAGGAGCGGAAGGCCTCCGGATCGCGGAGCCCCTCCAGGCCGTCCAGGGCGCGGATCATGGTCTCCTGGGCCACGTCGTCCACGTCGGCGTGGCCGCCGAGGGCGCGGCCGGCCACGTTGTAGACGAGCGGCATCCAGGCGGCGACCAGCGCCTCCTGGGCCTGCCGGTCGCCGGCCTGGGCCGCGCGTACCAGGGTCGTCCCGGCCCTGTTCTGCACATCAGCGTTCATGGTCCGCACTCCGTCTTGCCGTGTTTCCGTCCGCCGCTGCCTCCTCGGAGACCGGCGGGGAGTGATCAGATAACAACAATGTGCACGGAATCGGAAAATCGCACCGGTTAAGGGCCGGTGACGGGGCCTTGACGGCTGTGCGCCGCCGGGCTGCCACCGGGGACGGTCAGGCCGGTGCGGCGAAGACCTGGGTCCACCACGGGCCGCCGGAACCGGTCCGCACGCCAACGCCGAGCTGCTTGAACGCGCAGTTCAGGATGTTGGCGCGGTGGCCGGGGCTGTTCATCCAGGCGTCCATCACGGCCGCCGGGTCCTTCTGGCCGCGGGCTATGTTCTCGCCCCAGGTGCTCCAGCGGTAGCCGGCGGCCTCGATCCGGTGGTCGGCGTGGTAGCCCTCGGGGCTGGCGTGGTCGAAGTAGTTGCGGTCGGCCATGTCGTCGCTGTGCGACTGGGCGGCGCTCGCCAGCCGGGGCTCGGCGGTCACGGGAGCACAGCCGGCCTTGGCGCGCTCCGCGTTCACCAGGTCCACCACCTGCTGGGCGTAGGAGGCGGACGGACCGCCGCCGGCCGGAGCGGCCGCCGCACCGGCCGTGGCCCGCTGGGCGGTGGCGGCGGACCCGGCTCCGGTGCCGGCGCCGTTCGCGGCGGTGCGGGCCGCGGTCGGGCTCGGCTTGGCGGTAGCGGTGGCGGTGGGCTGGGCGGTCGCGGTGGCCGTCGGCGTGGGCTGGGCGGTCGGCGAGGCGGAGGCGGTCGCGGTGGGGGCGGCCGACGTGCTCGGGATGGCGGAAGGATCGCCGGCCCCCGGACTGCCCGCCACCGCGACGGCTCCGCCGGCGCCCGGCACCTGGATGCCGTCGTGCGTCCCGAGCTCGGCGGCTATCAGCGCGTCCGCCGCGACCGCCTGGCCGGCGAGGTCGCGGTCGGACTGCTTGCCGCCGTACGCCGCGTACCCGGCGCCGGCCAGCGCCGCGACCAGGCCCGTCCCGGCCACGGCGGCGACGACCGCCGTCACCGGCACCAGCGCGCCGCGCTTCCGGGCCCGACGGCCCCGACCGCCCGTCCGCTGGGCGGCCCGCCGCGCGGCCCGACCGCCCGGGCGGTCGTCCGTCCCCTCGGGGCCGTGGACGCCGTCGGTGCCGTACGTGCCCTGGGTGCCGTGGGTGCCGCCGCTCGGCGGGATGATGATCGTCCTGTCGTCGCTGTTCACGTGGCCACTGCTTCCTGTCCGGGTCGGCGGTGTCGGGGTGCCGACGGTTGGGAGACCTCCCGGAGGCGCGCCGATAACAGAAAGTCCGAACGGATGTCCGCGGGCCAGGTCGCGGCCTCAGTGGGCGGGGGCGTCCGGGGCCGTCTCGTCGGGGGCCATGTCGTAGGTGACGAACATGGTGCGGACGGCCACCTGGTCGTACTTGGCGCGCGCCCGGTGGTTGTCGTCCGCGGTGATCCACCGCACGGTCGTCCAGCCACGCTCGGCGGCGATCTCCCGCAGCCGGGCCAGCAGCAGGTCCACCGCGCCGCCGCCCCGCACGTCCGGGGCGACGAACAGGTCGTCCAGGAACCCGCCGACGGCGCCGTGCAGCGGCCGGGAGAAGGGGCGGAAGTGCGCGAGGCCGACCGGCGTCCCGTCCGCGTCCCGGACCAGCAGGCCCTCCACCTCGTGCGCCGGGTCGGTCAGCCACGACCAGACCAGCTCGGCCTTCTCGTCCGGTATCGGCACCCGGTAGAACGCGCAGTAGCCGCGGAAGAGTTCGCGCCAGGCGGGATAGTCGTCGGCCGTCGGCCCGGTGACGCTCCAGCGGTTCACGGCGGTGGTGGTCAACGCGGTCTCCCTCGGTCGGGCGGGCGGATCGGCCCCAGGATGACGCGCCGTCGGCTCCGCCGCCGATCTCCACCGCGGACAACGGCGGTGGCCCGGCGCTCCACTCCGGCGGCTTCCCGGCTGCCGGAGTGGAGCGCGGCGGCGGGCGCGGGAGGCGGGCGGTCAGGACGTCAGACCGCCGATCCCCTCGGTCAGGCCGTCAAGCTGCCGACCACCTTCGTCGGGCTGATGCGGATGACCAACCGGAGCACCTCGGCGGGGAGGTCGAGGTACTCCTTGCCGGCACCGGGCCCCTCGTACTGTTCGGCGAGGGCGACCGCCAGGGACCGGCCGGTGTCCTCGGTGACCGTGGCGAGTCCGCGGATCTCGGCGTAGCGCAGCGGGTCCGCCGGATCGAAGACCGTGAGACTGGCGCGCGGGTCGCGGCGCAGGTTGCGCTCCTTGCGGCGGCCGGCGGCGGTGGAGACCAGGAGGTCGTCCCCGTCGCGGCCGACCCAGACCACCGACGTCTGCGGGCCGCCGTCCGGGTTGACGGTGGCGAGGACGGCGGGGACGGGCGCGTCGAGGAGCGCGCGAACGGAATCGTTCAGCAGGGCTGTCATTCGGGCGAGGCTACCGGCCGCCCGACCGCCCCGCAGCCGGATCCGCCGGTCTCGAGGTCCTGTTCCGGCTCCCGGTCCCCGCCGTCACGGACCGGGAGGACGGCGAGGACGGGGACGGCGGGGAGAACCGGGAGGGCGGCGCACCGCGCCGGGGCCCGGATGCGGGAGCCGGGGCGGCCGCCGATGCTGGACGGGTGGCGGGGGTCGGGCCCGGCGGAGGAGCGGCGGATGGGGTTGCGGCGGTTGGCTGAGGTGTCGGGGGCCGTGGCGGCGGAGGGCGGGCGGCGGGCGAAGGTGGCCCTGCTGGCCGAGTGTTTGCGCGAGTTGGGGCCGGAGGAGGGGGCGGCCGCGGTGGTGCTGCTCTCCGGTGAGGCGCAGCGGCTGCGGACGGGCGTGGGGTGGGCTTCGCTGCGCGATCTGCCGACGCCGGCCGACGAGGCGTCACTGGGCGTGCGGGAGGTCGAGCGGGAGCTGGAGCGGATCGCCGGGGTGCACGGCGCGGGGGCGCAGGCGGAGCGGCGGCGGATGCTGGCGGGGCTGTTCGGGCGGGCGACGGCGGTGGAGCAGGGGTTCCTGCGGGCGGTACTGGTCGGTGATCTGCGGCAGGGTGCGTTGGACGCGCTGGTGGGGGACGCGGTCGCGCAGGCGGCCGGGGTGCCGGTGGCGGCGGTGCGGCGGGCGTTGATGTTCCGGGGGTCGGCGCGGGCGGTGGCGGAGGCCGCGCTCTCCGGCGGGGCGCCGGCGCTGGCGGCGTTCCGCCTGGAGGTGGGGCGGCCGGTGCGGCCGATGCTGGCGGCTTCGGCGCCGGACGTCGCCTCGGCGCTGGAACGCACGGGCCCGGCGGCGGTGGAGTGGAAGCTGGACGGGATCCGGGTGCAGGTGCACCGTGCGGGCGGGGAGGTCGCGGTGTTCACCCGCAGCCTGGACGACATCACCGCGCGGGTCCCCGAGGTGGTGGAGGCGGCGCTCGCCCTGCCGGTGGAGACGGCGGTGCTGGACGGCGAGGCGATCGCGCTCGGCCGGGACGGGCGGCCGCGCCCGTTCCAGGAGACCGCCGCGCGCACCGCCTCCCGGCAGGACCCGGAGCGGCTGCGGGCCGAAGTCCCGTTGAGCGTCTACTTCTTCGACCTGCTGCACCGGGACGGCGAGGAGCTGGTGGACCGTCCGGGCCGGGAGCGCTGGGCGGCGCTGGCCGAGGCGGTGCCGGACGGCCTCCGGGTCGCGCGCATCGAGACCGGGGACCTCGACGAGGCGCTGGCGTTCTTCCGCGGCACGCTGGCGCTCGGCCACGAGGGCGTGCTGGTGAAGGATCCGGCCGCCGGGTACGCCGCGGGGCGGCGGGGTGCCGGCTGGATCAAGGTGAAGCCCCGACACACCCTGGACCTGGTGGTCCTGGCCGCCGAGTGGGGCAGCGGTCGGCGGCGCGGCTTCCTGAGCAACCTCCACCTGGGCGCCCGGGCGTCGGAGGAGCCGGGCCCCGGCGAGTGGGTGATGCTCGGCAAGACCTTCAAGGGCCTGACGGACGAGACGCTCGCCTGGCAGACCGCCGAGTTGCTCGCCCGGGAGACCGAGCGGGACGAGTGGACGGTGCGGGTCCGTCCGGAACTGGTCGTCGAAATCGCCTTCGACGGCCTCCAGCGCAGCCCCCGCTACCCCGCCGGCCTGGCCCTGCGCTTCGCCCGGGTGGTGCGCTACCGGCCGGACAAGCGCGCCGACGAGGCCGACACCGTCGCCACGGTACGGGAGCTCGCCGCCGCCGAAGGGCTCTGAGGCCGGGCCGTCAGGGGCGTCGGGGCCCGCCGGGGCCATCGCGTTACGCCGTTCGGCGCAGTGCTGCTGCCTCAAACCTGTCGGGCCGCGAAAGAGCTCGGACGGGGGGCGAATCGGCCATTCTCGGCAATCCGGCCACCGTGCCCTCCGCGGGCGGATCAGCGGCGGTTAGGTTGGCAATGACAACGAGAGGCGGCCGCCGGGCAGCCGGCGGCGTACTGGCGAGAGGTGCCCGACATGCGGGTGAGCGTCGACCGGGACCGCTGCTGCAGCTCCGGGATGTGCGTCATGAACGTCCCCGACGTCTTCGACCAGGACGACCAGGACAGCCTGGTGAGGCTGCGTCGGACCACTGTCCGGCCCGACCAGGCCGCCGACGTCAGGCTGGCCTCCGAGCTCTGCCCCGGCGGTGCGATCACCGTCGTCGAGGACGAACCCGGGCCGGCGTCCGCCTGAGGCCCACCGCACCACGAGCCCGCGCCGTCAGACCGCTTGACGGACCGTCACCGAGCCGAAGCCCCCCACCCGAGGACACCGCGACGCGAGGAGACCCCGCCTTGACCAGCACGCCCGCCACCGAGGCCGTCCGCCTCCCGGCCCCGCACTCCAGCGGCTGCCCGTTCGGCCCGCCGCCCGCGTACACCGCGGCCGCCGCGGCCGGTCCGGTCACCCGCGCCGACCTGCCGGACGGCCAGTCCTGCTGGCTGGCCACCGGGTACGCCGAGGTCCGCACCGTCCTGTCGGACCGCCGGTTCAGCGCCGACGTGCGCCACCCGTCCTTCCCGCTGCTCGTGGCCGGCCGCCGGGAGCTGATCACCGCCAACCCGAGCTTCCTGCGGCTCGACGACCCCGAGCACGCCCGGCTGCGCCGGATGGTCACCGGGGACTTCCTGGTCAAGCGGATCGAGGCGCTGCGCCCGGCCATCCAGCGGATCGTGGACGAGACGCTGGACGCGATGACCGCCGGCCGGACGGAGGCCGACCTCGTCGCCGAGTTCGCGCTGCCGGTGCCCTCGCTGGTGATCTGCCTGCTGCTCGGCGTGCCCTACGAGGACCGCGACCGCTTCCAGGGCCTGAGCCGGACCCTGCTGAACAACCGGAGCAGCATCGAGCAGCTCACCGCCGCCCAGCGCGAGATCCTGGACTACCTGCGCGGCCTGGCCGCCCGCAAGCGGGAGAACCCGGAGGACGACATCCTCAGCCGGCTCGCCGCCCGGGACGACCTGACCGTGGACGACGTCGCCAGCACCGGGGTGCTGCTGCTGGTCGCGGGGCACGAGACCACCGCGAACATGATCTCGCTCTCCACCGCCCTGCTGCTGGAGCAGCCCGAGCAGATCGCCAGGTTGGCCGACCCGGCCGCGCTGCCCGGCGCGGTGGAGGAACTGCTGCGCCTGCTGACCATCGTGCACACCGGGGTGCCCCGGGTGGCGCTGGAGGACGTGGTGCTCGGCGGCCGGACCATCCGGGCCGGGGAGGGCGTGATCGCGATGCTCTCCACCGCCAACCGGGACGAGGCGGTGTTCGGCGGCGGCGCCCGGTCGGTGGACGAGCTGGACCTGGAGCGGGACGCCCGCCGGCACCTCGCCTTCGGCTTCGGCGTGCACCAGTGCCTGGGACAGCCGCTGGCCAGGGCCGAACTCCGGATCGCGCTGGAGACCCTGTTCCGACGGCTGCCCGGGCTGCGGCTGGCCGTCGCGGAGGAGGAACGGGAGTTCCGTACGGACTCCTTCATCTACGGGATGCGCTCGCTCCCCGTGGCGTGGTGACCGGTGGCGTGGTGACCGGTGGCGTGGTGACCGGTGGCGTGGTGACCGCCCTTCGCTGAGGCCCGTGCGGCGGCCGCACGCCGCCGCGAGGGGCCGGGAGGCCCGCGGGATCGGCGGAATCCGGCCGTTTCCGGAAGGCCCGACGGGTCACCCGGGCGGCCGGCGGGTCACTCGGCTGGCCCTGGCGCCGGGCCGGGGGCAGGCTTGAAGGGCGAAGACAGATCCGGCCTGCCGCGCCCGCGTGCAGGCGCGCCCGGACCGGCCGAGGAGACGGAGCCCGCGATGAGCGACATGAGCCAACGCTCCCAGGTGAGCACCGATCGCGAGGAGGACGTCCGCGCCGCCGATCCCGAGGAGGGCATCACCTCGATGCAGAACCTGCACGCCCAGGACACCTCCCCGGCGGAGGGCGACTCCATGCTGGAGGAGCCCGGCATCGCCGGCTGACCCGTCCGCCACACCGATTCGACCGCCCGGCGGGACCGGGCGGTCACTGCGACCGCAGGTGTCGCTGCCCGGGCGGCGGTCCACCGGCGGGGGAGGATAGGCGCATGACCGAACACGATCAAACGAGCCGGCAGGCCCGGCCGCCCGTCGATCCGCGCACCACGTGGGCGACCTGGACCACCCAGTCGATCATCAGCGGCCCCGGCGGGGTGGCCACCGCCGAGGTCGGCCCGATCTCCGGGGACCTCACCGTCCACACCACCTGGGTGGACGGCGAGGCGCGGCTGACCGTCCAGTACACCGGCGCGCTCGACTGGTACACCGTCTCGGGCAGTCCGGTGCCCGCGGCGGACGAGATCACCGCGCGGGCGATACACCAGGCCATGGTCAACGGCGTCAAGGCCGGGCGCGGGGCGAAGGCGCCGACCTCGCCCGCCGGTTAGGGCGCAGCCAGGACGCCCCCTGCGGACGTCCCGCTGCGGGCCGTCCACAGAGGGACGTCCGCAGGGGGACGTCCCCAGGGGGACGTCCTACCGGACGACCCGGCCACCGATCGTCGGCCCGGCCTCGGCCCAGTAGCCGCGGTCGGCCGGCGTCCGCGAGCGCAGATCGGCGCGGACCTGCTCGGCCAGCCGCCGGGTGTCACGGCGGTTGACCGTCGCGCCGATGCCCGCGCCGAGCATCAGCGGGGCCACCGACGGCATCCGGCGGATCCAGCTGCGGGTGAGCCGGCGGCGCACCTTGCGGCGCACCTCCGAGCCGAGTGCGAGGGCCGCGAAGCCCGCCGGGCGGATCAGCAGGGTCGAGTCGATCCCCCGGCGGTTCGCCCAGGCGGCCAGGTAGGCCCCGCCCCGCTGGGCGGTGCTCCCCTGCGCCGGCATGCCGTAGACCTGGTGCAGCTCGGCGAGCAGCTTGATCTCCACGGCCGCCACGGCGAGCACCTCGGCCGCGATCTCCACCGGCATCGCGGGCGGCACCGGCAGCATCGCCATCGCGCCGACGCCCGCGCCCAGTGCGCCCGAGGCCCGGGTGGCGCCGGCGACCAGCAGGTCCGCCAGCTGCTCCGGGTCGGCTGCGCCCGGGTGCTGGGCGCGGAGGGTGGCGAGGTCGCGGACCGGGATCCGCGGCGCCGCCCGCACCAACCGCTCGGTCAGGGCCTTGCCACCGAGCGACGCTCCCCTGGTGGCGGCCCGCCCGCCGTCGACGAGCCGCCGTGCCCCGGTCGCCACCAGCGCCCGGCCGCGGCCGCGCTCGGCGTGGTAGTCGGCGACCCGCCAGGCGCCGGTCGGCCGCTCGGCGCCCTCGACCAGCTCGGCGAGCTCGTCGGCCAGGTCGGGCGCGGCCGCCGTCTGCGGCCCGCTCCCGGGGGCGGCCGGGGCGGGGTCGACCGCGGGCCCGCCGGCACGGGCGGGCTCGTGCATGGAGAGCCCGGGTTTCGAGGGCCCGGGCTGCGGACGTTCCGGCCGCTCCGCGCGGCCTTGTCTGCGGAAGAGTCCCATGCGTCTGCGGTTACCCCTTCCGTCCGGCGGTACGCCCCACTCGTTGCGCCCGGCGGTACGCCCCTTCGTTCCGTCCGGCGCCGCGCCCTACTCGGCGATCTCCACCCCGCGCCAGAACGCCACCCGGCCGCGCACGTGCTCGGCCTCCGGCTTCGGGTCGGCGTAGAACCAGGCGGCGTCCGGGTTGGTCCGTCCGGCCACCTCCAAGGTGTAGTAGCCGGCGGTGCCCTTCCAGCCGCACACCGTGGTCGTCCCGGAGGGCCGGAGGAACTCGGCCCGGACCGATTCGACCGGAAAGTAGTGGTTGCCCTCGACGACGACGGTGTCATCGCTCTCGGCGACGACGACTCCCTGCCAACTCGCTGTGGTCATGGCCCGATTGTGCCCCACGAACGGGGTGCCACCCGCAGGACCGGGAAAAGCCGGGGCGCACGGCCGCGGCCCGGCCGCACGGCAACCGGGCCCGCCTCACGGCAGCGGCTCGGCGCTGACCGGCAGGTGCGGGGTCTGGTGGCCGCCGCTGGCGAGCATCCGCACCTCGCCCGCGTCGCTGATCTCGGCGCGGACGATCCCGGTGGCGTCCTGGTAGACGGGATGGCCCCCCGGGCCCTTGGCGTCCGTCCGGCTGACCTCGACCACGTCCTGCGGGGCGTGGGTGCCCGGGGTCCCGGGGAAGGTGAGGGCGTAACGGTCGACGGTCTTCATCACCGGCTCCTGATCCTTGTCGGCGGCCCCGCCCGCGATCCTTGTCGGCGGCCCCGCCCGCGTCAGGCGGTGGCCCCGGAGGCCCGGGCGTGCGAGCCCCGGACCTCCAGCTCGGCGAGCAGCCGGGAGGTGGCCTCGGCCACCGCGTCCACGGCCCGGTCGAAGGCCTCGCGGTTGTGCGCCGCCGGGGCGCGGAAGCCGGACACCTTGCGGACGTACTGCAGCGCGGCCGCGCGGTAGTCGTCCTCGTCGGCGTCGGGCGTCACGGGCGGTCGCAGCGTCTTGATGTTGCGGCACATGCCCCCAGTCTCGCGCGCGGGCGCCCCTTCGGCGACCTCCTCCCGTCACGTCCGCCTCACGGGAGCGTCATCCGGCCGGATTAGGATGCCGGACGAACCAATAGCCCGCCACGCGTCCGCACCAGGCGCGGGCACCACTCCGGAGTCCCCCTTGCCCCTCGCGCTGGTCGCGCTGGCCGTCACCGCGTTCGCCATCGGCACCACCGAATTCGCCGCCATGGGGCTGCTGCCCCAGGTCGCCGACAGCCTGCACGTGTCCGTCCCGCAGGCCGGCTGGCTGATCTCGGCCTACGCGCTGGGCGTGGTGGTCGGCGCGCCGCTGCTCACCGCACTGGCCGCCGGGCGGCCGCGCAAGGCGGTGCTGGTCGCGCTGGCCGCGCTGTTCGCCACCGGCAACCTGCTGTGCGCGGTGGCACCGGACTTCTGGACGCTGGCCGCCGCCCGGCTGATCACCGGGCTGCCGCACGGGGCCTTCTTCGGGGCCGGGGCGGTGGCCGCCGCCGAACTGGTGGCGCCGGACCGGCGGGCCCGGGCGGTGGCGGTGATGTTCTCCGGGCTGACCGTCGCCAACATCGTCGGCGTCCCGGCCGCCACCCTGCTCGGCCAGCACCTGGGCTGGCGGGCGACCATGCTGGTGGTCGTGGTCGTCGCCGCCGGCGGCACGCTCGCCATCGCACGGCTGGTGCCGGCCCTGCCCTCCGCCGAGCAGGCCGGACTCCGGCACGAGCTGCGGGCCTTCCGCAGCGGCCAGCTCTGGCTGGCGCTGGCCACCGTGGTGTTCGGCTGCGGCGGCATGTTCGCCTACTACAGCTACATCGCGCCGCTGCTCACCGAGGTCTCCGGTTTCGCCACCGGCTCGGTCACCCTGGTGCTGGCGCTCTTCGGGGCGGGCATGACCATCGGCAACGTGCTCGGCGGGTTCGCCGCCGACCGGGCGCTGCGGCCGACCGTCTGCGCCGCCTTCGTGCTGCTCGCGGCCGCGCTCGCGCTGTTCGCGGTGACCGCGCACGCCCGCTGGTCGGCGGCGCTGACGGTGGTGCTGATCGGGCTGTTCGGCTTCGCGATCGTGCCGGCGGTGCAGACCCTGGTGATGCAGAAGGCGCGCAGCGCGCCCACGCTGGCGTCGGCGACGGTGCAGGGCGCCTTCAACCTGGCCAACGCCCAGGGCGCGTACTTCGGCGGCCTGGCCCTGGACGCGGGCTTCGGCTGGACCTCACCCACCCTGGTCGGCTCGGGCCTGGCCGCCTCCGGCGCGCTGATCGCGGCACTCGCCTGGGCGGCCGACCGCCGCCGACCGGCACCGGTGGCGGTGGAGCCGGCGGCGGCAGAACCGACGGCCACGGTGGAGGCCGCGGCCGCGCTGGTCACGGCGTCGATGCACTGAAGCCCGTGCGGAACACCGGGCACGGGCCGCTCGGGGTGTCGTCCGACCTGCTGGTTCATCCGGTTCGCGCGAGCCCGTGCGTGTGGGCGAGGGCCCGCACCGCGTGGCGCGGGCCCTCGCCGTTTCGTCTCCCGGAGGACCGACCATCCAGGCCCCCTGCCGGGTGAGTTCCCGCCGTTTCGGCTCCGGGGTGGCGAGCACGCCATCGCCGAACGGCGCCGACCGGGCTCCGGACCGGCTAGATCTCCCGGTGGGCGTCGGCCAGCAGCAGGTAGCCCTCGCCGTTGAGCTTGATGCCCGCCTTCTCCTCCTCGGTGAGCTCCCGCCGGACCTTCGCCGGGACGCCCGCGACCAGTGAGCCGGGCGGGACGGTCATGCCCTGCGGCACCACGGCGCCGGCGGCGACCAGCGAGCCGGTGCCGATCCGGGCACCGTTGAGGACGGTGGCGTTCATGCCGACCAGGGTGTCGTCCTCGACGGTGCAGCCGTGCAGGACGGCGTTGTGGCCCACCGAGATCCGCTCGCCGAGCACCAGCGGGAAGCCCGGGTCCGCGTGCAGGGTGCAGTTGTCCTGGATGTTGCTGCCCGCGCCGACGGTGATCGACTCGGCGTCCCCGCGCAGCACCGCGCCGTACCAGACGCTCGCGCCGGGCCCCACCGTCACGTCCCCGACCACCACGGCGTTGGGCGCGACGAAGGCTCCCGGGTCGACGGCGGGCACCCGGCCCCCGACTGCGGCGATCATCGGCTCCGCCATGTCTCGTCCTCCTTCTGCTGACGTCGGCCGTGCTCCGGCCGTCAGCGTAGGGGGTGGCCGGGACCGGGCGGCGACCCGGGGGTGATCGCCGGGGCACCGGCGCCGCAGAGGGCGGCGGTGGTCAGCCGGTCCCAGGCCGCGTCGGTCGCGTGCGCGGCCGCGTCCGTGACGTCGTACGCGGTGACGGCGGTGGCGAACTGCCGCCTGCCGTCCGCCGAGCCGAGCACCAGGGTGCGGTAGCCGGGGACACCGCCCGCGGCACCCCAGTAGGTGCCGCACGGGGTGTCCACGCGCAGCAGGCCGAGGCCGCGGTCCGGGCCGTCGCCGAGGCGGGTGGTCCGCTGCATCTCGGCGAGTTGGGCCGGGTGCAGCAGGCGGCCGTCGAGCAGGGCTCCGATGAAGGTGGTGAGGTCGGCGGTGGTGGAGATGCCGCCGCCGGAGGGGCCGGCCTCCGACGGGTCGAGCAGGGTGACGTCCACCGGGCTGGCGTCCGTCCTGAGGTAGCCGTGGGCGTGTGAGCCGGGGACGAAGGGCGAGTCGCCGGGCATCGAGGTGCCGGTGAGGTGGAGCGGGCGGATGATCCGGCGGGTGACCTCCTCCTGCCAACTGCGGCCGGTGAGCTTCTCGATGACCATCCCGGTCAGGACGTCGTCGGTGGCGGAGTCGCGCTGGTCCTGGCCCGGCGGGAAGGCGGGCGGGTACCTGTCGGCGATGTCGACGAGGTCCTGGAGGGAGTACGGCTCGAAGCGGCGGGTCGTCAGCCAGTCCTGGCCGGAGGGGTCGAAGGCCGGGTCCTTGCGGTAGTCGGCGACCCCGCTGGTGTGGTCGAGCAGTTGCCGGACGGTGATCCGGGTGCTGTTCGGGACGACGCCGGGCAGCAGGCACTCGAGCCGGTCGTCCAGGTCCAGCCGCCGCTCGCCGACCAGTTGGAGCAGGGTGGTGGCGACGAAGGCCTCGGTGGCGCCGCCGATCCGGAAGCGGCCTTCCGGGTCGGCGGGCAGTCCGGTGGCGAGGTCGGCGACACCGGTGGCGTCGCGCCACAGCAGCCGGCCGTCCTCGCGGACGGCGGCGAGGGCGGAGGTGCCGTAGCCGTGGCCGGGGCCGGTGAGGCCGGCGAGGGCCGCGTCGGCGGCGGCCCAGTCGGCGCGGCCGGCTGCGGAGTCGGTCCGGTCGCCGCGGTCGGCGGCGGTGAGGTGGACGGTGCCGTGGCAGCCGGAGGCCGGCGAGCGGCCCGCGGGCGCGGCGACGGCGGCCGGGGCGAGCAAGGCGAGCAGGACGGCGACCACGGCGGTCACCAGGACGGCGAGCAGGGCCGGTCGGCGGTGCCGGGCGGTGCGGTCGGTGGCGGTCATGCCGTCCTCCCCGGTACGGGCGGCCCAAGGCGGTGCCTCCGGCCGCTTCCATGGCTCCGGACACCATGGCAGGCCGGCGGCGGGCCGTCGTCGCCCTGGCGGAGGAGGCGACCCCGGTCGGCCCCGGGGGCGCTACCCCGAGGCGGGTCGGGGTCCCGCTCTACCCCTGGCTGATGCGGCTGGTCGGCGCGGTCACCGGGCTCGGCCC
>NZ_JBEPAK010000118.1:0-21408 GCF_040298565.1 Kitasatospora sp. NPDC001539
CCCCCGCCCTTCCCGGCGGGGGCGACGCGGCGGTCGAGCGGGGAGGCCACCTCGAGCCACACCGACTTCCCCGTGCCCGCCGGCACAGTGCCCCAGGCTCCGGCGAGCCGGTCCACCACCCGCAGGCCGTGGCCGCCCGGCCGGCCCGGATCGGCGAACGGCCGCAGTTGCGGCCGCACCGGACTGGCGTCCAGCACCTCCACCCGCAACCGGAGGCCGTCCCAGTGCAGCCGCAGCTCGTGCGGGCCTCCGGGGGCGTGCAGGCAGGCGTTGGTGACCAGTTCCGACACCATCAGCAGGACGTCCTCGGCGACGGCCTCCTGCTCGTCGTCGGGCGCGGGCAGCCAGTGCCAGGACCGCAGCGCCTCACGGCTGAACTCGCGGCTGCGCTGGACCGCTCCCCGACTGCCGGTGAACACGAGCCGTCTCGTGTCTCCCGCGGCCGCTTGTGGTCCTGGTCCGGAGCGGTCCATGTCCAGCCCCCTTCACGCCGACCCGGGGGTCTCGCCCGCGTCGTCGGACGGCCCGTCGGCCGACGCCAGCGCCGCCCGCAGGTCGGGATGGATCCGCAGCACGGTGTCCGCGCCGGTGATCGCGAACAGCCGGGCCACGATCGGGCGCAGGCTCGCGAGCTCCAGGCGCAGCCCGGTGGCCTCGGCCTCGATCCGGGCGTGCAGCAGGATGTTGAGGCCGGTGGAGTCGCAGAACCGCAGCCCCGCGAGGTCGACGACGATCCGCTCGACGCCGTCCTCGGCGGGACCGGCGAGGACTGGGCGCAGGCTGTCCGCCGAGTCGTGGTCCAGTTCCCCCGCGACGGTGACCACGCGCGCCGGGCCGGCCCGGGCCACGGCGATGCGCAGCCCGCCGCCCTGTTCCTCCTCGGCCCCGGTGGGATCTTCGGCTCGCGGTGGCATGGCACGCTCCCTGGGCGATCGGGACGGCGACGTGCCGTCGCGACCATCATGCCGCGCGGCACGGACGCCCGGGCGCCCGGGAAGCCCCCGGAGCGCGGCCGGGTACGCCACTGGCTCGTCGTCCATGACCGGCGTTTGCCCGGACCTGTCACGGCTACACGCTCCACGGACAGGAGGTGGAGGCGAGCAGCATGACGACGCCGGACAGCGAGCGCGGGCACCTTCCGCGGCCGAGGACCGGTCGGCAGGAGTCGCCCGAGGAGCGGGCGGACCGGCGCTGGGCCGAGCTGCTCCAGGAGGTGCGGGTCGCCCAGACCGGTTCCCAGATCCTCTTCGGGTTCCTGCTGAGCGTGGCGTTCATGCCGCGCTTCGCCCAACTCGGCGCTTTCGACCGGGGGCTGTACGTCTCGACGGTGGTCCTCGGTGCCCTCGCCACCGGCGCACTGACCTCCCCGGTCGCCTACCACCGGATCTTCGCCGGGCGTCGACTGAAGCCCGAACTGGTCGACGCGGCGGCCCGGTTGGTGGCCATCGGACTGGTGCTGCTGGCCCTGACCGTCAGCGCGGCGCTGCTGCTCCTGCTGCGGGTGGCGACCGGGTCGGCGGCCTCCGGCTGGATCACCGGCGCCGTCATGGTCTGGTTCGCGTCCTGCTGGTTGATCCTGCCCGTCCAGCACCTGCGCCGGCACGACGGCAAGTACACCCGGCCGCCGGACGACCCCGACACGGGCTCCGAACCCTGAGGTCTCGGTTCCTGGCGTCCCGGTCCCTGATGTATCGGGCCCTCGCGTCTCGGTCCCTGACATTTCGGGCCCTGACGTTCCGGGCCCTGACGTTTCGGTGCCGCCCGCCCGGCAAGACGCCCCGCCATGACGAGACGCACCCGTTCCAAGCCCCGCACCGTCGTCATCACCGGTGCCACGGCCGGGGTCGGCCGCGCCTGCGTCCGGGCCTTCGCCACCGGGGGCGACCGCCTGGTGCTGGTCGCCCGCGGCATGGCCGGGCTGCGCGCCGCCTCGGCCGAGGCGGAGGCGGCGGGTTCGCCGGTGCGCACCGTCCTGGCGGACGTGTCCGATCCGGAGGCCTGCGAGGCGGTGGCCGCCCGGGCCGAGGCGGAGTTCGGCCCGATCGACGTCTGGGTCAACGACGCCTTCGTGTCCGTGTTCGCGCCCTTCACCGAGATCAGCCCCGCCGAGTTCCAGCGGGTCACCGACGTCACCTACCTGGGTTACGTGAACGCCACGCGCGCCGCGCTGAGCCGGATGCTGCCGCGCGACCACGGCACGATCGTGCAGGTCGGTTCGGCGATCGCCTACCGGGGCATTCCGCTCCAGACGGCCTACAGCGGCGCCAAGCACGCCATCCAGGGCTGGCACGAGGCGCTGCGGTGCGAACTGCTGGCCAGCGGGTCCGGGGTGCGGGTGACCATGGTGCAGCTGCCGGCGGTCAACACCCCGCAGTTCGACTGGGTGCTGAACCGGCTGCGCGGCCGCGCCCGGCCCGTGCCGCCCGTGCACCAGCCCGAGCTGGCCGCCCGGGCCGTCCGCTACGCCGCCGACCACCCCGGGCGGCGGGAGTACTGGGTGGGCGGCAGCACCGCGGCCACCCTGATCGCCAACTCCCTGGCCCCCGGCCTGCTCGACCGGTACCTGGCCCGCACCGGGATCGCCGCCCAACAGGACGACGAGCTGCACCGCGGCCAGGACCGGGCCAACCTCTGGGCCCCGGCCGACGCGGCCGCGGACCGCGGTGCCCACGGCCGCTTCGACGAGGAGTCCCGCGAGCGCAGCACCCAGCTGTGGGCCTCCCAGCACCACGGCCTGCTGGCCGCCGGCGGGGCGGCGCTGCTCGGCGCCGCCGCCGGCGCGCTCGCCCGGCGGCGGTGAGCCGCGGTGCGCGGAACGGCTCCCTGAGGCGCGCACCGCCATGGACCCGGCCGAGGCACTGCGGCGGATCGCCTTCCTCCTGGAGTGGAACGGCGCCTCGACGTACCGCGTCCGGGCCTTCCACACCGCGGCCGACGCGGCCCGAGCCCTGCCGCCCGGGGCGGTGGACGCCGACCGGGCCCGCCGGCTGCGCGGTGTCGGACCGGTCACCGCCGAGGTGATCGCCGAGGCCTCGGCCGGCCGCACACCCGGCTACCTCGCCAAGCTGGAGGAGGCGGCCGGCCCGCAGGCCCGCGCCGGGTGGGACCTGCTGGCGGCCGCACGCGGCGACTGCCACCTGCACTCCGACTGGTCCGACGGCGGCCACCCGATCGAGGAGATGGCGGACGCCGCCCGCGCGCTCGGGCACCACTGGGCCGTGCTCACCGACCACTCGCCGCGGCTGACCATCGCCCACGGCCTCAGCCCCGAGCGGCTGCGGCTCCAACTCGACGCCGTCGCGGCCTACAACGCCCGCGCCGGGGACTTCCGGCTGCTGACCGGGATCGAGTGCGACATCCTCGAGGACGGCTCGCTCGACCAGGAGCCCGAGCTGCTCGACCGCCTCGACGTGGTGGTGGCCTCCGTGCACTCCAAGCTGCGCGCGGACCGGGACCCGATGACGGCCAGGATGGTGGCGGCGGTCCGGGAGCCCCGGACGAACGTGCTCGGGCACTGCACCGGGCGGATCGTCACCGGGCGCGGCCGGCCGCCGTCCAGCTTCGACGCCGAGGCGGTGTTCGCCGCCTGCGCCGCGGCCGGAACGGCGGTGGAGATCAACTGCCGCCCCGAGCGCCGGGATCCGCCCGACGAGCTGCTGGCGCTGGCCGTCGGGGCCGGTTGCCTGTTCGCCGTCGACACCGACGCGCACGCGCCGGAGCAGCTGCACTGGCTCACCTCCGGCTACGCCCGCGCCGCGCGCTTCGGCCTCGGTGCCGAACGGCTGGTCACCACCTGGCCGCGCGACCGGCTGCTGGCCTGGACGGACGCCCGGCGCGGCTGATCGCCCGCACCGCCCAGCAGGTCGATGACCGCCCGCTCGACCTCCTCGCCGGTGCCGGGCAGGCCGTTCCCCTCCCCCGGCGCGAGCGCCCGCAGGGCCGGGGCGATGGTGACGCCCCGGTGGTACAGCTCGAACAGGCGCGGGTTGAGGTAGGCGGCGCGGCAGACGGCAGGGGTGTCGCCCAGGTGGACGGCGACCTCCCGGACCACCCGGGCCTCCGCGCGCCGGCGCGCGGCCGGCGGGAGCGCGGCCGACGGCCAGGAGACCGCCAGCCCGACCGCGGCCAGCACGGTGGCGTGCCAGGTGCGGAAGTCCTTGGCGGACAGGTCGGTGCCGCTGTGCTCGCGCAGGTAGGCGTTGAGGCGGGCGGCGTCGACCTCCGTCCAGGTCCGGCCCTCCCGGAAGGCGAACAGTCTCGGCCCCTGGTCGCGGCGGCGCAGCAGCGCCCGGACCACGGCGGCCACCGCGCGGTCCTCCAGGGTGAGGTCGCGCTCCCGGCCCGACTTGGCCCGGTAGGCGAAGCGCACCCGGCTGCCGTGCACCGCCACCTGGTCGCGGTGCAGGGTGGTGAGGCCGTACGAGCCGTTGGCGCGCTCGTAGCCGGGCGCGCCGATCCGGAAGAAGCCCAGGTCGAGCAGGCGTGCGGCGCAGGCGAGGACGCGGTCGGGGCCGAGTCCGCGCCCGGCGAGGTCCTCCTGGACGCGTCCGCGCAGCCGGGGCAGCGCCGCGGCGGCGGCGAGGACGCGGTCGTGCTTGGCGGCCTCCTGCCGGGCCCGGAACTCGGGGTGGTAGAGGTACTGGCGGCGTCCGGCCGTGTCGGTGCCGAGGGCCTGGAGGTGCCCGCGGGGGTGGGGGCAGATCCACACGTCCGTCCAGGCGGGCGGGATCGCGAGCGCCTTCACCCGGGCGAGGGCCGAGGCGTCCCGCAGCGGGGTGCCGTCGGCGTCCCGGTAGGCGAAGCCGCGGCCCCGGCGCAGCCGGCGCCAGCCGGGGCCGTGCGGGTCGGCGGTGGTCAATCTGCTCATGGTAAGGCTGGTGCCCCGCCCGGGCCGGACCACACGGGGGTTTGCGGCCGGGTCGGCCGGACACACGCGGCAGGGTCGGACCCCCGGGTCCGGAAGGAGGTACGACCGATGCGCGGTACGAGCCTGGCCGGACGGACGGCCCTGGTGACCGGCTCCTCCCGGGGGCTGGGGCTGCTGATCGCGGGGGAACTCGCGGACCGCGGCTGCTCGGTGATGATCTGCGGCCGGGACGAACTGGCGCTGGAGCGGGCGTTGCGGCAGCTGCGCGGGCGCCCCGGCGAGGTGGCCGCCACGACCTGCGACCTGATGGACGCCGAGGCGCCGGCCCGGCTGCTGGCCGCGGTGCGGGAGCGGTTCGGCGCGGACGTGGACCTGCTGGTCAACAACGCCGGCGTGATCCAGGTCGGCCCGGTCTCGGCGATGCAGGAGCAGGACTTCCGCCGGGCGCACGAACTGATGGCGATGGCCCCGCTGAGGATGGTCCAGGCGGTGCTGCCGTCGATGCGGGCCCGCGGCGCGGGCTCGATCGTCATGATCAGCTCGATCGGCGGGCGGATCCCGGCGCCTCACCTCCTGCCGTACGTGGCCGCCAAGTTCGCGCTGACCGGGCTCTCGGAGGGCCTGTGCGCCGAGCTGGGGCAGTACGGGATCCGGGTGACCACCGTTCTGCCGGGGCTGATGCGCACCGGTTCGCAGACCGCCGCCGAGTTCGCCGGGCAGGCGGGCCGTGAGTACGCGTGGTTCGCGACCGCCGCGTCGCTGCCGCTGGTGTCGATGGACGCGCGGCGGGCCGCCCGGAGGATCGTCCGGGCGGCCGAGAGCGGGCGGCGGGAGCTGGTGCTGACGCCGCTCGCCAAGGCCGCCGTGCTGGCCCACGGGGTGGCGCCCGCGACCACGAACCGCCTGCTGGGCCTGACGGCGCGGCTGCTGCCGGGGGCGGGCAGCGCGCCGGAGCACGGCGTCCCCGGCTCGCTGGCCGCGAGCCGGCACCCGCGGGGCGGCCCGGTCCACCGGCTGACCACCCTGGGGCGCCGGGCGAGCCGGGCGCACAACGAGCCGACGGCGTCATGACGGAGGCCCCGGTGCCCGTGGAACCGCCCCCCGTGTGGCTCGTGGTGTGCCCGGAGCCCGTCGGCCGGTGCCTGCTCTCGCTGGACGGCCCGCCGGGCCCGCACGGCCACCCGGTCTACCAGGACTGCGACGAGCGGGTGCGGGCCGAGGTCGCGCCCTGCGGCCTGGTCTACATGATCATGGTGGACGGCGGCCAGCCGTACCACCTCGCCCACCTGGACGGCCTGGTCGTGATGACCGGGCCGGACGGGCGGGTCGTCCGCGGGCTCCCCGCCCACGCCGAGCCGTCCGAGGGCTGACGGTCCGCGCCGGGACGGGAATTCCCGGTGTGGAATCCCCGGTGTGGAATCCCCGGCGCGGGGCACACGCGGCCCCGGGGCGCCATCAGCCCCCCGCCATGAGAGGAGTGCACCCGATGGGTACCGACGACAAGCTGCGCAACGCCGCCGAGAAGGTCC
The DNA here is from genome assembly GCF_040298565.1 of Kitasatospora sp. NPDC001539. NCBI lineage: Bacteria > Bacillati > Actinomycetota > Actinomycetes > Kitasatosporales > Streptomycetaceae > Kitasatospora > Kitasatospora sp. NPDC001539. The sequence goes on from NZ_JBEPAK010000118.1 coordinate 6,397, forward strand.
ACGGCAAGGCCAAGGAGGCGGTCGGCAAGGCCACGGACGACCCGGGCGTCGAGGCCGAGGGCCGGGGCAAGCAGATGAAGAGCGACCTCAAGCAGGCCGCGGAGAAGATCAAGGACGTCGGCAAGGACTGAGTCCGGGCAGCCGGCGGCCGCGCGCGTGCGGCCGCCGGCCCGGTTCGACCGGAGGGAGATCCAGCATGAAGGCCGTGACCTGGCACGGGCGCCGCGACGTCCGCGTCGACTCCGTCCCCGACCCGGTGATCCAGGAGCCCACGGACATCCTGGTCGAGGTCACCACCACCGGACTCTGCGGATCCGACCTGCACCTGTACGAGGTCCTCGGGGCCTTCCTGGACGAGGGCGACATCCTGGGGCACGAGGCGATGGGCGTGGTCCGCGAGACGGGCAGCGCCGTGCACGCCGTCGAGCCGGGCGACCGCGTGGTCGTGCCGTTCAACGTCTCCTGCGGCACCTGCCACTTCTGCGTGCAGGGCCTGCAGTCCCAGTGCGAGACCACCCAGGTGCACGCCTACGGCACCGGCGCCGCGCTCTTCGGCTACACCAAGCTCTACGGCCAGGTGCCCGGCGGTCAGGCCGAGTTGCTGCGCGTCCCGTTCGGCAACACGCTGCCCATCACGGTGCCGCACGGACCGCCGGACGACCGCTTCGTCCTGCTGTCCGACGTCCTGCCGACCGCCTGGCAGGCGGTGGAGTACGCCGAGATCCCGCCCGGCGGCAGCGTCGCGGTGCTCGGCCTCGGCCCGATCGGGGACATGTGCACCCGCATCGCGCGCCACCGCGGGGCCGGCACCGTGATCGGCGTGGACCTCGTCCCGGAGCGGCTGGAACGCGCCAGGAAGAACGGCGTCGAGGTGCTGGACCTCGCCCGGCACGGGTCCCGGGTGGTCGACACCGCCCGGGAGCTGACGGACGGCCGGGGCCCGCACGCCGTGATCGACGCGGTCGGCATGGAGGCGCACGGCTCCCCCGCCGCGACCGCCGCCCAGCGGATGACCTCGCTGCTGCCGGACGCGGTGGCCTCCCGGCTGATGACCCGGGTCGGCCTCGACCGGCTGCACGCCCTGCACCTGGCGGTGGACATGGTGCGCCGCGGCGGCACCATCTCGCTGTCCGGCGTGTACGGCGGCATGACCGACCCCCTGCCGATGATGACCATGTTCGACAAGCAACTGCGGCTGCGGATGGGCCAGGCCAACGTCCTGCGGTGGTCGGAGGACCTGCTGCCGCTGCTCGGCGACGGCGACCCGCTGGGGGTGGAGGGCTTCGCCACCCACCACGTGCCGCTGACCGAGGCCCCCGCCGCGTACGAGATGTTCCAACAGAAGCAGGACGGCGTGGTCAAGGTGCTCTTCCAACCCTGACGTCCCGGCCTGGCGACGACCGACCGTCCGGGCCGGCGTTCCGGTCCCGACCGACCGGCCCCGACCGACCAGGCCTCGCTCGTCCAGGCCGCGCGGAAGTGCGCCCGACCCCGTCCGCCCCGCCCCAGGAGGTGAACGCGAATGAGCGACCCCGGAAAGCCCGTTCCGAAGGATCCGCCGGTGCCGGTGGAGACCCCCGAGTCCCGGATGACCGGCGAGGGCGGACCACCGCCCGCCCCCGAGCAGGAGAAGGGGCCGCAGGACGGCCCGGAGTTCGAGGTGACGGAACCGGCTGCGGAGTCGGAGCAGTCGTCGGCCGGACCCGGCCACGCGGCGGAGCCGCACGAGACGCCCGACTGAGCCGACCGGGCCGATCATCGGAGGTTTCGGCCGCGCCGTCCGGCGAACGGGTGGTCCGGTACGGCGATCGCGACCCCGGCGGCGTTGCGTGCGACGCGCGTACGCCGACCGGGCGGTAGACCTGGGGCGCCCGCCACCGCGGCGGGCGCCCTGACATCGAGGACTTGGGGGTGGTGCGATGCGGACGGCGGTCGAACTCACGCTCTGGTGGGGGGTTTTGCTGTTGCTCAACACGGTGCTGATCAGTTCGGTGACGCCCCTGGAGGTGGCGGTCGGCGGCGGCATCGCCCTCCTCGGCGCCGTCGGCGCCATCGCGGTGCGGCGCGCGTCCGGGGCCGCACCCGGCGGCGGGGCCCGACTGGCGCACGCCCTCTGGGCGTTCCCCCGGACACTGCTGGCCGACACCGGCCGGCTCGCGCTCGCCGTCCTGTCGCCGCGGCACCGGCACGGCGGCTTCCGCACCGTGCGGTTCGCCCCCGGCACCGGCACGGCCTGGGCGGCGGCGCTGCTGTCCTCCACTCCCGGCGCGATCGCGGTCGACGCGCAGGACGGCGACCTGAGCGTCCACACGCTCGGCGACGAACCCTCTGCGCTGGAGCGGGCGTTGACCGGAGACGCCCGGTGAACGCCTGGCTGCTGACGGCCGCCCTGCTGGCCGTCGGCGCGATCGGGCCCTGCCTGCTGCTCGGGCTGCGCGGCGCCGCCGAGCAGCGCCTGGCCGCACTCAACCTCGCCGCGACGGTGACGGCCGTCGTCCTGCTGCTGCTCGCCCAGGGGTTCAGCCGCAGCTCCTACACCGACCTGGCGCTGGACCTCGCGGTGCTCGCCCCCGCCGGGACCCTGGTGTTCACCCGCTTCCTGGCCGGGAGGGAGCGCTGATGGGCCGTCACACCGTCGCCCTGGCCCTGCTGGGCGTGGGCACCGCCACCCTGCTGCTCGCCGCGTTCGCCCTCGTCCTGCTGCCGGGCCCCTACCTGCGGCTGCACGCCCTCTCCCCCGCCGCCGCGCTGGGCGCCCCACTGGTCGCCCTCGCCCTCGCCGTCGACACCGGGCCCGGCCGTGGAGCCGCGAAGCTGCTGGTGATCGGCCTGCTGCTGGCGGCCGGCGGCACCATCGCCACGATGGCCGTCGCCCGGACCACCGTCCGCGCCGAACGGGAGGCGAAGCGGTGAACAACACCCTGATCGTGATCGCGCTGCTGCTCACCGCCGTCACCGCGACCGCCGCCGCACTCACCCGCGACCCGGTCCGCCAGGCGGCCGTCCTCGCCCTGCTCGGGCTCTGCCTCGCCCTCCTGTTCACCGTCCTCCAGGCGCCCGACGTCGCACTCTCCCAACTCGGCGTGGGCAGCGCGATCACCCCGCTGCTGATCCTGCTGACCGTCCGCCGGGTGCGCCGCGAGGAACACCCGGACGACCGTTCGGACCGCGGCGAGTGAGCCGCACCGCCCGGCTGCGGCTCTTCCTGACCGCCGCGGCCGTCCTCGCCGCCGCCCTGATCACCGCCGCGACCCAGCTCCCGGGCTTCGGCGGGGCCCGGCACCCGTACGGGGAACGGGCCGTGGCCGCCGGACTGGCCCGCCAAACGGCCAACATCATCTCCTCCGTCAACTTCGACCAGCGCGCCTTCGACACCCTCGGGGAGGAGTCGATCCTCTTCGGCTCGGTGCTCGGCGCGGGGATACTGCTGCGACTGGCCCGGGACGAGCACAAGCGCCGCGCCTCCGCCGAGCCCGTACTGCCCAGCACCCGGCTGTTCGGCGCCACGCTGCTGCCGGTCACCGTGCTGGTCGGCGGATACCTCGTCGCCCACGGCCAGTTGAGCCCCGGAGGCGGCTTCCAGGGGGGCGTGGTGCTGGCCACCGCCCTGCACCTGGCCTACGTCGCCGCCGACTACCTGGTGCTCAAGCGGATCCGCCCGCTCGCGGTGCTGGACGTCGCGGACGCCCTGGCCGCCGGGGCGTACGCCGGCCTCGGCCTGCTCGGCCTCGTCCAGGGCACGGCCTACCTCACCAACACCCTGCCGCTCGGCACCTTCAACGAGCTGTCCTCCAGCGGGCTGGTCGCGGTGATCAACGCCGCCGTCGGGGTGGAGGTCGCCTCCGGCGTGGTGGTGCTGCTCGCCCACTTCCTGGACCAGGCGGTGGAAGTCGTCCCGCGCAGGAGCGACCGATGAACCAGCGGACCGAGGTGGACCCATGAGCGTCTTCCCCTACCTGGTGGCCGGCTGGATCCTGCTCGCCGGGCTGTACGGACTGGTCACCAGCCGCAACCTGGTGCAGGCGGTCGGCTGCCTGGCCGTCGCGCAGTCCTCGACGTACGTCCTGCTGCTCGCGGTCGGCTACCGCAGCGGCGCCACCGCCCCCGTCTACTCCGACCTGCCGACCGACGCCCCGGTGGTCGACCCGGTCGTCCAGGCGCTCGCCCTCACCGACATCGTGGTCGGGGCGACCGTCACCGCGCTGCTCCTCTCCCTGGTGATCCAACTGCGCAAGCGGCACGGCACGGTGGACCCGGAGGAACTCACCGGGCTGCGTGGGTGAGGCCGGGTGCGCACCGCGGACCTCCTCCCGCTGGCCGTCGCGATCCCGCTGCTGGGCGCGGCCGTCCTGGCCGTCGCCGGCCGGTGGCTCCCCCGCCGGGGCCGCGACGCCCTCGCCACCCTGTGGGCCGCCGCCGACGTCGTCTGCCTCTGCGCGCTGTGGGCCCGCACCGGCTCCGACGGCCGGGCGGTGTCCTGGCTGGGCGACTGGACGCCGACGGGCGGCCACAGCGTGGGCATCGTCCTGGTCGCCGACCGGATCGGCAGCGGCCTCGCGCTGCTCGTCACCGTCCTGGTGCTGGCCGTCCTGTGCTACTCCTGGCGGTACTTCGACGAACCCTCCGGCGAGCACGGCGGGATGTTCCCCGCCCTGCTGCTGCTCTTCGAGGCCGGGATGTGCGGCTTCGCGCTCACCGGGGACCTCTTCGACGCCTTCGTCTTCTTCGAGCTCATGGGCGCCGTCGCCTACGCGCTGACCGGCTACCGGATCGAGGACCCGCGGCCGCTCCAGGGCGCCCTCGCCTTCGGACTGGTCAACTCGGCCGCCGCCTACCTCTCACTGGTCGGCATCGGCCTGCTCTACGCCCGCACCGGGGAGCTCGGCCTCGCCCAGATCGGGGCCGCCCTGGACGAACGGGCCGCAGCCGGGCACGGCCGGGACGCCCTGGTCGTGATCGCGTTCGTCCTGGTGCTGGCAGGCCCCCTGGTGAAGGCCGCGGCGGCGCCCTTCCACTTCTGGCTGCCGGACGCCCACGCCGTCGCCCCGAGCCCGGTGTGCATGCTGCTGTCCGGCGTGATGGTCGAACTCGGCCTCTACGGCGTGGCGCGGATCCACCGGGTGGTCTTCGCCGGGGCCGGCGGCCTTCCGGACGCCGTCGTCCGGGACACCCTGCTCGCGGTGGGCGTCGTCACCGCCCTGGTCGGCGCCGCGATGTGCTGGGAGCAGCGGCACCTCAAACGGATGCTCGCGTTCTCCACCGTCGGGCACGTCGGCCTGTTCCTGATCGGCGCCGCCCTGCTGGATCCGGCCGGCCTGAGCGGCGCCGCCGTGTACGTGGCCGGCCACGCGGGAGCCAAAGCCGCCCTGTTCGGCCTCACCGGGGTCCTGCTCGACCGGTACGGCTCGGTGGACGAACACGGCCTGCACGGCCGGGCCCGCGAACTCCGGCTGCCCGGGGTGCTGTTCGTCCTCGGTGCGCTCGCCCTGGCGGGCCTGCCCCCGTACGGCACCGGCCTCGGCAAGGCCGTCGCCGAGGAGGCCGCCGGGCGTGAACTCGGCTGGCTGCCCGTGGTGTTCGTCCTGGTCTCCGCGCTCACCGGCGGCGCGGTGCTCCGGGCCGGCCTGCGGGTCTTCGGCGGCTTCGGCCTCCCGCCGATCGAACGGCCCGAGGTGGCCGCGACCACCGGGGAGGGCGAGGGGCCGGAGATCCGTCCGGCCGAGGGCAGGGTGCCGAAGCCGATGGTCGTCGTTCCCGCGCTGCTGCTGGCCGGGTGCCTGTCCGTGGGAGTGCTGCCGGGGGTGGGGCGGGCCCTGGCGTCCGCGGCGGCCGCCTTCACCGACCGCGCCGGCTACCTCGCCGACGTCCTCGGGCACCCCGGGCCGCCGCCCGCCCCCGCGCCGGAGGCCTGGTGGACGGCCTCCGGCGTCGGGCTGGGGCTGCTCTCCGCCCTGCTGGCCGTGGCCTTCGCCACCGCGGCCGTGCGCCGGGATCCGAGGCGCGGCACCGGCGGGCTGTACCGCAGGGCGGTGCTGCCGCTGCGCCGCCTGCACTCCGGGCTGCTCGGCGACTACGTCGCGTGGCTCGCGGTCGGGCTGGCCGCGATGCTGGTCACGCTCATGGCCCAGCTGTGAGCGGGCCCGTTTCCGCCCCGCCCGCCGGGGGTAGCCGCGAGGACCGGATCGAGCCCGGCCGTCGTCAGGGAGGCACCCCGTGGACGTGAACGGCGCCGGACCGGGTCGGCCCGGCCGCCACCCCCGGCCGCTCGGCAGCCGCCGGCCCCGGGCGGCACTGCGCCCCGCGCGGGTGGCGCCCCGTCCGGCCCGCGTGGTGCCCCGCGGGGGCCGCCCGGCACCTGCCGGGGAGCGGGTCCCCGCCGGGCTGCGGACCGCCGCCGGGTACGCCTGGCGGCTGGGCCTGCTCGGCGTGGTCGCGTACCTGTTCGTCGGCGTCCTCGGCGAGCTCCAGCTCCCGGTGATCGCGCTGTTCCTGGCCCTGGTCATCACCTCCGTCCTGCGCCCGCTGGTCGACCTGCTCGACCGGGTGCTGCCGCGCTCGCTCGCCGTGCTGTTCGCCTTCCTCCTCGCCATCGTGGTCGTCGCCGGGGTCCTGGCCCTGGTCGGGACGAACGTCGCCGACGAGTGGAACCGGCTCAGCAGCGAGCTGACCGGCGGCCTCGGCCGGATCGACCACTGGCTCACCAAGGCCCCCTTCCACCTGCGCCCCGGCACCGTCGCGGACCTGAGGGCCAAGATCGGCGACTGGATCTCCGCCCACCGCTCGGCGCTGCTGAGCACCGCGCTCAGCGGAGCGAGCCGCGCCGTCGAGCTCGTCACCGGGCTCGCCCTCGCGGTGTTCTGCTCGGTGTTCTTCCTGCACTCCGGCGACCGGATGTGGTCCTGGGCCCAGCGGCAGTTCCCCGCCGGCGCGCGACCCGTCCTGGGACGGGCCGGGCCGGCCGCGTGGCACACCTTCGCCGGGTACACCCGGGGCGTGCTGATCGTGGCGGCGACCAACGCCGTGCTGGTCGGCATCGCCCTGGCGCTGCTGCGGGTGCCGCTGGTGCTGCCGCTGATCGTGCTGGAGTTCGTGGCCACGCTGATCCCGCTGATCGGCTCGCCGATCGCCCTGGCCATCGCGGCGCTGGTCGCCCTGGCCGCCCGCGGGCCGGTGGTCGCGCTGCTCGTGCTCGCCCTGATCGTGATCATCGGCCAGATCGAGGGGCACCTGCTGCACCCGCTGGTGCTCGGTTGGTCGGTGCGCATCCATCCCGTGGCCATCGCCCTGTCGGTGACGGGCGGAGCCGTCCTGGCCGGGGTGCTGGGGGCGCTGGTCGCCGTGCCGGTGGTGTCGGTCGCCTGGGCGGTGATCACCGAGCTCCGGGACGGCGGACGGGACGACGCGGAGCGGGACGGCGCGGAGCGGGATGCTCCCGAGCGGGACGGCCCCGAGCGGGACGGCCCGCGGCGGGAGGGCCGGAAGCAGCGCGGCTCGGCAGGAGACGGCTGACGGCTGACGGCTGACGGCCGCCCGGGCGGCCGCCGGGGACGACCCGTCCCGCGGCGCCGCCGGGTGTCAGCGGCCCCGGCGGCGGGGGACGCGCAGCACCAGCAGGGCCACGTCGTCGTCGTTGTCCGGCGGCCGGACGCGCTCCAGCAGCCGGTCGCAGAAGGACTCCACGTGGTGGTGCGCGAGGGCGGCGGCGTGCCGGCGCAGCCGGGCCAGGCCCGGCTCGACGCCGCTGGCGCGCGACTCGATGAGGCCGTCGGTGTACAGCACGAGCGTGGATCCCGGCGGCAGCCGCACCGAGGCGTCGGCACGGGGCGCCGCGACGCCGCTGCCGAGGAGGAGACTGCGCGGGGCCTGGAGGTAGTCGGCGCGGCCGTCGTACGTGACCAGGAGGGGCGGCGGGTGACCCGCGTTGGTCCACGTCCACGTCCAGCCGCCGTCCGCGTCCGGGGCGAGGTGGCCCAGGATGAGCGTCGCGGTGGGCAGGTCGGTGATGCGGCCCATGGCCTGGTCGAGCTGCTCGACGACGCCGCTCGGCCGGCGCTGGTGGGCCCACGCGAGAGCCCGGAGCATGTTGCGCAGCTGCGCCATGCCGGCGGCGGCCTCCAGGTCGTGGCCGACGACGTCGCCGATCACCAGGGCGGTGGCGTCGTCCGAGAGGCCGAAGGCGTCGTACCAGTCGCCCCCGACCTGGGAGGCGTCCGGCGCGGACAGGTAGCCGGCGTGGAGCTCCACCCCCGGCACGTCGGGCAGCCGGGGCAGCAGGTGGCGCTGCATGGTCTCGGCGACGCGCCGCTGGCGCTGGTACAGCCGCGAGTTGGAGATCGCCAGTCCCACCCGGCGGGTGATGTCCTCCAGCAGCGACAGGTCGCGGGTGGCGAACGGCACGGGGTTGGCGCCGCGCCCCAGGGTGAGCGCGCCGAGCACCTCCCGCGGCCCGCGGATCGGCGCGATGGCGGCCGAGTGCATGCCGGTCGCGAGGAACAGCTCGTGCTGGACGACGGCGATGCCGGAGTCCGGCTCGCCCTCGTAGACCCCCGGATCGGCCAGGGAGGCCGCGGTCCCGCGCAGGGCGCGCGACAGCGGCAGCGTGGACTGCGGGGCGACGGCGGGAATCGGCCCCTCCAGCTGCTCGTGCCGGACGGTGCGGCCGTCCTGGTGCTCGACCACCCGGGTGCGCCAGACGTCGCCGCTGTCGTCGATGAGGTCCACCACCGCCCAGTCGGCCAACCGCGGCAGCACCAGCCCGGCCAGCCGGTCGACGGTGTCCTGCTCGTTCATGGTCGACGTCAGGGAGGTGGTGGTCTCGGCGAGCAGCGCGAGCCGTTCGAGCTCCGACAGCGTCCCCGGGGCGTTGACCGCCACGTCCTCCGCACTGGGGTGGAACAGCACCAGGGTGGCCGCGCCGTTCTCGCTCTCTCCGAGGCAGGGGGTGGTCGTCCAGTGCACCGGCAGCAGCAGGCCGTCACCGCGCAGGAAGCACAGCTCGGAACCGCTGCACGTGGCCCGGGACAGGACGGCGTCCAGGACCGGGCACTGCGCCCGCGGCACGACGCTCCCGTCCGGACTGCGGTGCAGCAGCTCATGGTGGTCGTGGCCGAGCGCGTCCGCGAGGGTCAGCCGCAGCAGCCGGAGGCCGTGGTCGTTGACCGCGACGATCCGCCCGCTGCCGTCGACCGCGTAGCAACCGAGGTCGCCGATCGCGGGAGCCACGCCTGGGGCCGGTGCGGACTCCTGCTCTCGCATGGTGCACCCTTCACACGTCGGTCGGAGGGGTCGGAAGGTCGGGGGTCGGGAGGGGTGCCTTCAGTAGATCACGCCGCCGGACCCGCCCTCCCCCGTCGGTCGGCGGCCGCCGGGGAAGCGTCCGCGGGTGCCGGCGGAGAGGGGTGAGCCGGCGGGCCCGGGCCGTGCGGTTCAGGCGGTCTCGTCGACGATCAGGCCGATCACCGAGGCGCGGCCCTCCCGGCGCAGGGCCCGGCGTTGCCGCACCGCGCCGTTGCCGTCCCGGTGGAGGCGTCCGAGCAGGCACGCGGCCCGGTCCCGGTCGCCGGTGGCCGCCAGTGCCTCGTCGACCCGGGCGACCAGGGATCCGGTGGCCTGCCGGGCGGGCACCGGTCGGCCGGTGACCGGATCGTGCAGCACGCCCGTCGTCCCGTGCCGGGCGGCGTACCAACCCGCCGCCCGGATGAACTCCGGCTCGGACGGGGGTGTTTCGGCGCCGCCGAGGGTGCTGGCGCACAGCGCCCGGACGAGCCCGGCGACGAGTACGGCCTCGTCCACCGTGAGCTGCACGTCCATGGCCCTGACCTCGACCGTGGGGTAGCGCTCGGACAAGCGGGCCTGCCAGTAGATCTGTCCGGTGTCGGCGATCAGCCCGCGCTCGACGAGGGTGTTGATGCGGCGGTCGTAGTCCGCGGCGTCGGCGAACTCGGGCGGCGGACCGGACACCGGCCAACGGTCGAAGACGACCGTGCGCCAGCTGGCGAAACCGGTGTCCCCGCCGTGCCAGAACGGGGAGTTCGCGGCGACCGCGGTCAGCACCGGCAGCCAGGGCCGCAGGCCGTTGAGGACCCGGACGCCCGCCTCGCGGTCCGGGACGCCGACGTGGACGTGCATGCCGTTGATCAGCTGCTCGTCGACGAGGGCCGGTGCGGCCCGCCGGAGCCGCAGGTAGCGGGGGGTGCGGGTGACGGGGACGCGCAGCCGGTCGGTGAAGGGCACCGACCCGGTGGCCGCGAGCCGGCAGCCGCACGCCCGGGCGGCCTGGGCCAGCGAGTGCCGCAGGCGCAGCAGGTGCCCGCCGACCTCGTCCAGGCTGCGGCACACCGGGGTCGCGACCTCGATCTGCGCCTGGCTCAGCTCCCGCTGGACCTCGCCCTCGGTCAGGGCGCGTTGGCGGTTCGCGGCAGCCTGGACGTCGGCCGCGCGGGCCACCGGCACGCCGCTGGCCGGATCGATGAGGACGTACTCCTCCTCCACGCCGATGGTCAGCACATACGCACGGTTACCCGCCGAGCCCGTCCCAAACGTCGGTCGGCCCGTGCACCGGGCGCCACCCGCCGGCCGCTCCCGTTTCCTTCCGGGCCGTCCGGGCAGGCGCCGCCCATGGACCAGTCCCAAGCCCCCGTTCTCGAGGCCCTCGCGGCCTTCCACGCCAACCCGATGACCGGCTTCACGCCCCCCGGCCACCGGCAGGGTCGCGGCACCGACCCGCGCGTCCTGCAGGCGCTCGGCGCCGAGGTGTTCCGTTCCGACGTCCTGGCGACGGGTGGCCTGGACGACCGGACGTCCTCACGGGGCATCCTGGAGCATGCCCAGGAGCTGATGGCCGAAGCCGTCGGAGCGGACCACACGTTCTTCTCCACCTGCGGCAGCTCGCTGTCGGTGAAGGCCGCCATGCTGTCCGTCGCCGGCCCCCACGAGGAGCTGCTGGTCGGCCGTGACGTCCACAAGTCCGTCGTGGCCGGCCTCATCCTCGCCGGCATCCGCCCGATCTGGGTCGAGCCCCAGTGGGACCCCGACCTGCACCTCGCGCACCCGCCCTCCGCCGACTCCGTCCGCGCCGTGTTCGAGCAGCACCCGGACGCCCGCGGCGCGCTCGTCACCTCGCCCACGCCCTACGGCGCCTGCGCGGACCTCGCCGCGATCACCGAGGTCTGCCACGACCGGGGCCTGCCGCTGATCGTCGACGAGGCGTGGGGCGCGCACCTGCCCTTCCACCCGGACCTGCCGCGGTGGGCCATGGACGTGGGCGCGGACGTCTGCGTCACCTCCGTCCACAAGATGGGCTCCGCCCTCGAACAGAGCTCGGTCTTCCACCTCCAGGGCGACCGGATCGATCCGGCCGTGCTCAGTCAGCGCGAGGATCTGCTCGGCACCACCAGCCCCTCCGTCCTGGTGTACGCCGCCCTGGACGGCTGGCGCCGGCAGATGGTCCAGCACGGACGCGAGCTCTACGACCGGACGCGCTGCAGCTCGCCGAGGAGCTCCGCCGGGACATCGACCGGCTGGACGGCCTGCACGTCCACGGCCGGGCGGACTTCTGCGGGGCGGGACGCGCCGCCGACCTCGACCCGCTCCAGGTCGTCGTCGGCATCTCGGCGCTCGGCACGACCGGCTACCGCGCCGGCGACTGGCTGCGCTCCCACCACCAGATCAACCTGCACGTGTGCGACCACCGCCGGATCAGCGCCCAGCTCAGCCACGCCGACGACAACACCACCACCCGGGTCCTGCTCGACGCCCTGACCGAGCTCGTCGACGTCGCGCCCACCCTGCGGCCCGCCGGCCGGGTGCACGTCCCCGAGCCCGCCGAGCTGCGCCTGGAACAGGTGCTGCTGCCCCGCGACGCCTTCTTCGGGCCCACCGAACAGGTCCCGGTCGAGAAGGCCGCCGGCCGGATCGCGGCCGAGATGCTCACCCCCTACCCGCCCGGCATCCCCGCCGCACTGCCCGGGGAGCGCCTCAACGGCGAGGTGGTCCGCTACCTGCGCAGCGGCCTCGAGGCCGGCATGCTCATCCCCGACGCCGCGGATCCCGGCCTGGACACCGTCCGGGTGGCCGTCGAGGAGTGAAGCCGGCCACCCGGCGTCCACCCGATGGGGGGAACCTGCGACCGCGCGTGGCGCGCCGCCGGGACGGGCGCGGCCCCGACCCCGATCATGCCCAGGGCGGCCGCAGGGCCGCCGTCAGCGGGCGGGCCCGGAGGGCGGGCTGCGTCCACGCCGAAGCCGAGGACATCGGGAGAACGACGCATGAAGATCACCGTCCGTGGGGCGCTGCTGGCCGTGGTGCCGCTGGTCGCCGCCGTGCCGCTGCTGGCCGGGACCCCGACCGAGGCCTCCCCGGCCGCCGCACCGGTGACCGACGCCACCTGCGTGCTGAAGGGGCACGGCGTCTTCGCCCACGCCGTCGGCCTCGGTGGGACGAACCTCCCGGTACCCGACACCCTGGCCATGACCGGCACCGCCTCCTGCGTGGACGCCGCCGGCGCCGACGCGGGCACCGGCACCTTCCAGCGGACCGTCGCCATGCCGGCCACCGAGTGCACCGGCGACGAGCACGGGGACACCTCGACGACGACCGTCCACTGGACCGACGGCTCGGTGTCCACCTTCCGGTTCGACCGGACCGACGTCGTGAAGGTGAACGGCACCGCCTCACTGGTCGTCACCGGCGCCGTCACCACCGACAGCGCGCGCTTCGCGGGCGACGCCGTCAACGCCGTGGGCACCAGCGCCGGTACCGGCTGCGGCACCCCCGCGGGCGAGACCGCCCTCGACTCGACCCTGGTGCTCCGCCTCACCCGCTGAACGGACCGCCCGGCGACGCACGCCCGCCCCGAACCCGAAGGAAGACCCACATGCCGCTCCCCTTCACGGAGCCGTACTCGACCCCGGCCGATCCCACCGGCCCGAAGGCCCGCGTCTACGCGATGCTCGACACCGACGGGGACGGAGTCGCCTCCCGGCACGACTACTTCGTCCGCATCGAGCGGGCCCAGCGGGCGACCGGCCGCGGTGACGACGATCCGCTGGTCGCCGCCGCCCGCGCCACCGGCGAGCGGGCCTGGGCCGCGATGGACGCCAACGGCGACGGCGTGATGACCTATCAGGAGTACGTCGACTGGGTGGACGCCGACAAGTTCGACAACGTCTGCCAGTACGCCCTGGGTGCCCTGTTCGACCTCGCCGACGACGATCAGGACGGCGCCCTGGACCGGGCGCAGTTCACCCTCCTGCGGCGGGCCCTGGGCAACCGGGCCGACAACGCCGACGCGGCGTTCGACGCGCTGGACGGCGACGGGGACGGCCGGGTGGGCCGCCAGGAGTACCTGGCGGCGATCCGCGCCTACGTCACGGGTGACGGCTCGCCGATGGGCGACGCCCTCTACTGAGACCGGCCACCGCCCCGGGCCGCGGCCGGAGGGTGCGCCGACACGGCGTCTCACCCGCACGAGCGCCCGGGGCGAGCGGCCCGCCACAGGACCGGCGGGCCCCGGTCGCCCCCAGCCACCCGCCCGTCACACCCCCGCCCAGCGCCGCAGGGTGGCGGTCGCCGCCGCGGCGTCCGCGGCGGGCAGTCGGGCGATCCGCGCCGAGTGCGTCCCGCCCGGCACCTGGAAGAGGTAGGAGTCCCGGGAGCCGTTCCCGAGCCGGAACGGCTCGGCGACGGACGGGTCCGCGGCGCCGTTGACGAACATCAGCCGCTCGCCGCGGGTGCGGACCCAGCGGTCCACGTCCCGCATCGCCTGCGGCCGGTAGCGCAGGGGGATCTCGCGGGGGACAAAGGTGCGCGGCTCGGTGACGCCGGGGTAGCGGAGCAGGTCCGCCAGGTGGGCCGTCTCGACCGGGAAGTAGCCCAGCTGGGTGCCCAGCTGGTAGAAGTACGGGATGAAGCCGGTGGCCACCGCATCGGCGTAGACGGGCAGTTGGGCGACGCGGGCGAGCCAGTCGTAGAGGACGTCGTCGGAGGCGTCCGCGGCCGGCACCGACGGGCAGGCCGCCTGGCCCTGCGCCTGCCAGAACATGAAGGGCGCGCGCAGCACGGCGGCCTCGAACGCCCGGTCCGCGCTGCCGACCAGCCGGAAGCCGTCGCCCCGGGAGTCCGCCCACGCCTGGTAGCGGGCGACCAGGGCGGTGCGGCGCTCCAGCAGGGCCCGCTGGGCGGCCTGCAGGGCGCTGCGGCACTCGGGGGTGCCGACCGTGCGCAGGAAGTCCAGGTAGGCGGAGTCCTCGCGGTCGTCGACGTTGTTCGGCGCCGAGTAGGCGACGGATCCGGCCACGTCCTGCGGGTAGAACCGGCGGTGGTAGACGGTGGTCATGCCGCCCTTGCTGCCACCGGTGGAGATCCACGGCGCCCGGTAGACGGCGCGCAGCGCCTCGATCACGTGGTGGTGGTCGGCGGCGGCCTGCTCGATGTCGAGGTCGTTCCAGTCGGCGGGTTCGGGCCGGGAGGTGCCGAAGAACCGCTGCTCGGTGCTCACCTGGTTGCCGTCCAGCAGTTCGGCGGGTTCCGAGCGGTTCTGGCTGGTGGAGACCTCGTAGCCGCTGGTGTAGAGCACGGTCGGGCGGTCGGTGCCCCGGTGGAGGAGGGTGAGCCGCTGTTCGAAGCCGCCCCGCTCGGGGTGGTGGTGGTCGGCGGGCTGGTGCAGCGTCAGGACGAAGAAGCGGAAGCCGGGCGCGGCGGGCTTCTCCTCCACGATCCGCAGTCCCGGCACGGCCTCGATGGCGGCGCGGATGTCCCCCGTCCCGCCCTCCACCGCCGCGGCGGGCACGGCGGCCGCTCCGGCCAGCACCGCCACCGCCACCGCCTGGGCCACCAGTCGCCCGATTCGCCTGCGCACCATGGGTCTTCCTCCCCGCTCGTCGTCGATCACCAGTCAACCGGGGCGGCGGTCCGGGCGGATCCCGCCGAGGAGGGGCTCGCCTCCCTCTCCGGAGGGAGCTTGCGGCACGCTGGTACCGATCAGCGGACCGCCCGGTCCCCGGCTCGGCCGAG
>NZ_JBEPAK010000119.1:0-21382 GCF_040298565.1 Kitasatospora sp. NPDC001539
TACCGAGCCCGTCTACGCGCGCAGCGACCTCAAGCTCCGGTACCTGTTGTCGCTCACCTTCACTCCGCTCTTCCTGCTGGGTCCCGGCCGATGGCAACCCGCAGGCGTATGACCTACCGAGGAGAGACCGCCGCCACCGCCCCGCCCGCCGCCCCGGTGCCCGCCGACCGGCCGGAACCGTGGCTGTTCGTCCGCCCCGGCACGCCCCCGGTGGACGGCCCGGCGGGCGCCGTGCTGTTCGGACGCGACGGCACGCTCCTCCAGAACGTCGCCTACAACGGCGATCCGGCGATGGTCCACCCGATGGCCGGCATCCGGGCCGCCCTGACGGCGCTGCGCGCAGCCGGCTTCGCCGTCGGCGTCCTGAGCAACCAGCCGGGCGTCTCCCGCGGGCTGCTCGGACGCGGGGAGGTCGTGGCCGTGCAGGCCCGGGCCGAGGCGCTGCTGGGCCCGATCGACGTGTGGGCGGTGTGTCCGCACGCGGCGCACGACGGCTGCGCCTGCCGGATGCCCGCCGGAGCCCTGGTCACCGCCGCGTGCCGGGCGCTGCGGCTGCCGCCCTCACGGGTCACGGTGATCGGCTGCGAGGACACCGTGATCGCCGCCGCGCTCGCGGTCGGCGCGCACGCCATCAGGGTCCCGGAGGCCGGACGGCCGCTGGACGACCCCGGCGCGCCCTGCACGCTGACGGCCTGTCGGAGGGCCGGCGGCCCGGAGGCCGCGGCGGACCTGCTCCTGCGGCGCTGACCCGCACCGGCCGCACACCCCTCCCCGCGCCGCGATGAGCACCGCCCCCGACATCGGCCCGGCCCCGACATCGGCCCCGCCTCCGACATCGGCCCCGCCTCTGCGGCCGGGCCCGCCTCCGCGACCGGGCCGCAGCGGGACGCAGCAGGCCCGCCGGAGCGGCCCACGGGATCGGCCGGTCACCGCCCCGCCCCGCGCCCGGAGCGCCGACATTCGGCCCACGGCGCGCGCATGGCCGGGCGGGCCTCGGGTACCCGCCCGGGCTCCGCGACCTTCTCCGAAGGAGACGCCTGATGAGCTCGTTCAGCCCCATTGACGTCCAGAAGGCCCTGCGGGGCGTCAACTACCCGGCCGACCGCGACGACCTCGCCGAGGCCGCGCGCTCCAACGGAGCCGACGACGCCCTGGTGGAGCGCATCTCCGGGCTCGACCAGAAGAACTTCGACGGCCCGAACGAGGTCAGCAAGGCCCTCTTCAAGGACGGCTGACCCCCTCCGTGGCCGGCGCCCGGGGCGGTCCGGCCACGCCTCCCCCGACCCCCTCTGCCCCGTCGGCCCGGCGGGCCCCGCCACCGGGCCGGCGCCGAAGGAACGGCCATGACGAGTCCCGAGTCCCGTACCGGCGGCACCCGCGCGCCCCGGGCCGTCGTCACCGGAGGAGCCGGCTTCGTCGGCTCCCACCTGTGCACGGCGCTGCTCGACCGCGGCTACCGGGTGCTCTGCGTGGACGACTTCTGCACCGGATCGCCCGAGAACGTCGCCCACCTCATCGGCGGCGACGGGTTCGAGCTGTGCCGGGCCGACGTGTCCGAGCCGTTCGATCCGCCCGGTCCGGTCGACCTGGTCTGCCACCTGGCCTCGCCCGCGTCCCCGCTGGACTACCTCCGGTTGCCGGTGCACACGCTGGAGACCGGCAGCCTCGGCACCCGCAACGCGCTCGCCCTCGCCCGCCGGCACGGCGCCCGCTTCCTGCTCACCTCGACCTCCGAGGTCTACGGGGACCCGCTGCAGCACCCCCAGACGGAACGCTACTGGGGCAACGTCAACCCGGTCGGCCCGCGCAGCGTCTACGACGAGGCGAAGCGGTTCTCGGAGGCCATGACCACCGCCGAGGCCACCGCCAACGGCGTGGACACCGCGATCGTGCGGCTCTTCAACACCTACGGCGCCCGGATGCGGGCCTTCGACGGCCGGGCGGTGCCGACCTTCATCCGCCAGGCGCTGGCCGGCGAGCCGCTGACGGTGACCGGCGACGGCCGGCAGACCCGGTCGCTGACCTACGTGGACGACACGGTGGCCGGCCTGCTCGCCATGATCGCCTCCGACCTGTCCGGGCCGGTGAACATTGGCAACGACACCGAGCTCACCATGCGCGAACTCGCCATGCTGATCATCGAGTTGACCGGCTCCACGTCCGAGCTCCGGTTCATCGAGCGGCCGGTCGACGACCCGGCCGTCCGCCGACCGGACATCACCCTCGCCCGCGACAAGCTCCAGTGGTCGCCGCGCACGCCCGTGCGCGAGGGCCTGGCCCGCACCATCGCCTGGTTCCGGCACCACGACTGACCGGTTCCGACCAAGAGGAGTCCGACACATGCGCGTCCTCGGCATCAACGCCCTCTTCCACGACCCGGCCGCCGCCCTCGTGGTGGACGGCCGCACGGTGGCCGCCGCGGAGGAGGAACGATTCTCCCGGCGCAAGCACGGCAAGCGGCCGGTCCCCTTCTCCGCCTGGGAGCTGCCCCAGCAGGCCGCCCGCTGGTGCCTGGCCGAGGCCGGGCTGCGCCCGGCCGACCTCGACCTGGTCGGCTACTCCTACGACCCCTCGCTGGCCCGCCCGGCGCGCGAACTCGGCCTCGACGACCCGTGGGACCACCTGCGCCAGCAGTACGCCCGCCTCGCGCCGACCTTCCTCGCGGACGCCCTGCCCGGCCTGGACCCGTCCGTCGTGCGCTTCGTCCCGCACCATTTGGCCCACGCCGCCTCCGCGGCGCTGGCCGTCGACGGCGCGGGGGACCCGTGCTCGGTGCTGGTGCTCGACGGCCGCGGCGAGTCCGCCTCCCACCTGGCCGCCCGCCGCACCGGGCGGCAGATCGAACCGCTCGCGGCCCAGCGGCTGCCGCACTCGCTCGGCCTGCTGTACGAGGAACTCACCGCCCACCTCGGCTTCCAGCGCTCCAGCGACGAGTACAAGGTGATGGCGCTCGCCTCCTACGGGTCCCCGCGGATGCTGCCCGACCTGCGCCGGCTGGTCCACTCCACCGGCGACGGCGGCTTCCACGCGGACCGGGTGGTGTGGGAGCGCTTCGCCCCCGCGCTGGCCCCCGGGCACAGTTGGACGCGCGACCACGCCGACCTCGCCTGCTCGGCCCAGCGGCTGCTGGAGGAGGTCCTGCTGGACCTGGTCCGCTGGCTGCACGGCCGCACCGGCGACCGGCTGCTCACCATGGCCGGCGGCGTGGCGCTGAACTGCGTCGCCAACTCCCGGATCGCCCGGGAGGGCCCGTTCGACCGGGTCTGGGTGCAGCCCGCCGCGGGGGACGCCGGCACCGCCCTCGGCGCCGCCCTCCACCTCGCCGCCAGTGGCGGGGAGCACACCGCCGCCATGCCGGGCGCCGCACTCGGCCGGGGCTGGTCCGACGAGGAACTGGAGGCCTGGCTGCGGCGGGCGGCCGTCCCGTACGAGCGGCCGCCGGACATCGCCCGCACCGTCGCCGAGACGCTGGCGGCGGACGGCATCGTCGCCTGGTTCCAGGGCCGTTCGGAGTACGGCCCGCGGGCCCTCGGCCACCGCTCGCTGCTGGCCCACCCGGGGCGGGCGGAGAACCTGGAGCGGCTCAACGACGTCAAGGGCCGCGAGCAGTTCCGCCCGGTCGCCCCGATGGTGCTCGCCGAGCGCGCCGGGAAGATCTTCGACGGCCCGCTGCCCAGCCCGTACATGCTGTTCGTGCACGAGGTCCGGCCCCAGTGGCGGGACCGCATCCCGGCGGTCGTGCACGTGGACGGCACCGCGCGGATCCAGAGCGTGGACCCGGAGGACGAGCCGCTGGTGGCCCGGATGCTCACCGCCTTCGAGGAGGCCACCGGGCTGCCGGTGGTCGTGAACACCAGCCTCAACACCGCCGGACGGCCCATGGTCGACGACCCGCGCGACGCCCTGGAGTGCTTCGGCTCCGCCCCCGTCGACCTGCTGGCGCTCGGCCCGTTCGCCGTCCGCCGCGGCCGGATGTTCACGGCGGGTGAGCGGCCGTGACCGCCCCGTACGCCGTGGTCGTGCCCACCATCGGCCGACCGGAACTCAACGCCTGCCTGGCCGCACTCGCGGCGAGCCGGGGCCCCGCGCCCCGGCACGTCGTCGTCGTGGACGACCGCCCGCTGTCCGACTGCACCCCGCTGGACCTCACGGTGCCCGCCGCGCTGCGCGACCGGCTGACCGTCCTGCCCGGGTGCGGCAATGGGCCCGCGGCGGCCCGCAATACCGGCTGGCGGGCGGTCCGCGAGCCCTGGGTGGTGTTCCTGGACGACGACACCGTGCCGGGCCGTTCCTGGGCGGCCGAGCTGGCCGCCGACCTCGACTCGGCCGCCCCCGGCGTCGCCGCCGTCCAGGGCCGGATCGTCGTCCCGCTGCCCGGCGGGCGGCGCCCCACCGACTGGGAGCGCACCACGGCCGGCCTGGCCGACGCCCGCTGGATCACCGCCGACCTCGCCTGCCGCCGGGCCGCGCTGGTGGCCGTCGGCGGCTTCGACGAGCGGTTCCGGCGGGCGTTCCGGGAGGACGCCGACCTCGCCCTGCGGCTGATCGGGGCCGGCTGGGAGCTCACCCGGGGGCACCGCAGCACGGCGCACCCCGTCCGGGCCGCCGATCCCTGGGTGTCCCTGCGCGCCCAGGCGGGCAACGCCGACGACGCGCTGATGGTCCGCCTCCACGGCCGGGACTGGTGGGAGCGCGCGGGCGCCGAACGGGGCCGGCTGCGCCGACACGCGGCGGTCACGGCCGCGGGCCTGGCCGCGGTCGTGCTGCCGCTGTTCGGGGCCAGGCGGGCCGCCGGGGCGGCGGCCTGCGCCTGGCTGGTGGGCACCGCCGAGTTCGCCCTCGCCCGGATCCTGCCGGGCCCGCGGGCGGCCGCCGAGATCAGCGCGATGCTCCGGACCAGCGCGCTGATCCCGCCGGCCGCCGTCCGGCACCGGCTGCTGGGCGCGCTGCGTCACCGGAATGCGCCGCCCTGGTCGGCCGCGACGGCGCCCGTCCGGCCCGCCGACGCCCCGGCCGCCGAGCTCCAGGGCTGACCGCTGACCGCCGACCGGGCCGGGTCCGCGCCCCGCCGCGCTGCTCACGGCCCGTCACCGGAACCGGGAGAGCCGCCGGCCCGACGTTTGGTTCCGGCGGCCCCGGACACCCGCCCGGGCATGTCGAACCTCTCCCGTGAACGCGGCTCCTCCGCACGACCGGCTCCGTGGCTGTTCCGGCCCGGACCGGACCGGCGCACGCCGACCGCCGTGCGGACGCCCGCCGCGGTGCTCTTCGACCGGGACGGCACCCTGGTGGAGGACGTGCCGTACAACGGCGATCCGTCGCTCGTCCGGCCGATGCCCGGGGCCGCCCGGGCGCTCGACCGGCTGCGGGCCCGCGGCGTGGCGCTCGGCGTGGTCAGCAACCAGTCCGGGGTGGCCCGGGGCCTGCTGACCCGTCAGGCGGTGGCCCTGGTCCGCGAGCGGATCGAGCAGCTGCTCGGGCCGTTCGACGTGTGGGCGGTCTGCCCGCACGGACCGGACGACGGCTGCGAGTGCCGCAAGCCCGCTCCGGGGCTGGTGTTCGCCGCCTGCGCGGCGCTCGGCGTCCCCCCGCACCGGGCCGTGGTCATCGGCGACATCGGCGCCGACGTCGCGGCGGCCCGCGCCGCCGGGGCCCGGTCGGTGCTCGTCCCGACGCCGGCCACCCTCGCCCCCGAGGTCGCCGGTGCCGGGCGCACCGCCCCCGACCTGCCCTCGGCCGTCGACCTGGTGCTCTCCGAGGCGGACGGCCCCGGGGGGCACCGGTGAGCACCCTGGTGGTCCGGCTCGACAGCCTCGGTGACGTCCTGCTCGCAGGGCCGGCCGTGCGGGCCGCGGCCACCGGCCCCGACCCGGTGGTCATGCTGTGCGGTCCGCAGGGCGCGCCCGCGGCCCGGCTGCTGCCGGGCGTCGACGAGGTGCTGGTGTGGGACGCCCCCTGGGTGAGCGTCCCGGCTCCTCCCGTGCGCAGGGCGGACGTCCTACGGACCGTCACCGCGATCGCCCGTCACCGCCCGTCCCGCGCCCTGGTCCTGACCTCCTTCCACCAGAGCCCGCTGCCCACCGCGCTCGTGCTGCGCCTGGCCGGCGTGCCCTGGATCGCCGCGGACAGCACGGACTACCCCGGCTCGCTGCTGGACCTGCGGCACCGCCGGGCGCCCGGGCGGCACGAGGCCGAGGCCGCGCTCGACCTGGCCGAGGCGGCGGGCTTCCGCCTCCCGACCGGGGACGACGGCGCCCTGCGGACCCTCCCGCCGCCCGACACCCGCCCGCTGACCGGCCCCGAGCCGTACGTGGTGGTCCACCCGGGCTCGGCCGCCCCGGCCCGGGCCCCGGGCACCGCGCTCGCGGCCGAGGCCGTCGAGGCGCTGGCGGAGTCCGGCCGGCGGGTCGTGGTGACCGGCCACCCCGGCGAGCGGGCGCTGACCGCCGCGGTGAGCGGGCGCCACGGCACCGACCTCGGCGGGGCCACCGACCTGCCCGGGCTGGCCGGGGTACTGGCCGGGGCGGACGCCGTGGTGGCGGGCAACACCGGCCCGGCGCACCTGGCGGCCGCCGTGGGCACCCCCGTGGTCTCGCTGTTCGCCCCGGTGGTGCCCGCCTGGCGCTGGCGCCCGTACGGGGTGCCCTGCGTGCTGCTGGGCCGCCAGGACGCGCCGTGCGCCGACACCCGGGCCCGGGTCTGCCCCGTCCCCGGACATCCCTGCCTGTCCGGGCTGACCGGCTCGGACATCGCGGCGGCCGTCGAGCGGCTGCTCGCCGAGTCGCCCCGCGCCCACCCCGACCTCCGGGCGGTGATCCCGTGAACATCCTGCTCTGGCACGTGCACGGCTCCTGGACCACCGCGTTCGTCCAGGGCCCGCACACCTACCTGATCCCGGTCCTGCCCGACCGCGGGCCGGACGGCCGGGGCCGCGCCCTGACCTACGACTGGCCCGGGAGCGTGCAGGAACTCAGCCCCCGCCGGCTCCGGGACACCCCGGTGGACCTGGTGGTCCTCCAGCGCCCGCACGAGGAGGACCTCGTCCGGCGCTGGCTGGGCCGGCGCCCGGGCCGGGACGTCCCGGCCGTCTACCTGGAGCACAACGCCCCACCGGGGCCGGTGCCCGACGCCCGGCACCCGATGGCCGACCGCACCGATCTGACGCTGGTGCACGTGACCCACTTCAACCGGCTCTTCTGGGACAACGGGCGCACGCCCACCACCGTCATCGAGCACGGCATCGTCGATCCGGGCCACCGCTACACCGGCGAGCTCCCGCGTGCCGCCGTGGTCGTCAACGAGCCGGTGCGGCGCGGACGGACCACCGGTACCGACCTGCTGCCCGAACTGGCCGGCGCCGCGCCGCTGGACGTCTTCGGCATGCGGACCGAAGGCCTGGCCGAGCACCTGGGCCTGCCTCCCGCCCGGTGCCGCACCGCCGACCTGCCGCAGGCCCGTCTGCACGACGAGCTGGCCCGCCGCCGGCTCTACCTGCACCCGGTTCGCTGGACCTCGCTGGGCCTGTCCCTGCTGGAGGCGATGCACCTCGGCCTGCCCGTGGTGGCCCTCGCCACCACGGAGGCCGTCGCGGCGGTCCCGGAGGGCGCGGGGGTGATCTCCACCCGGCCCGAGGAACTCGCCCGGGCCGCGCGGCACTACGTCGCCGAGCCCGAGGCCGCGGCCCGGGACGGCGCCCTCGCCCGGCGGACCGCGCTGCGGCGCTACGGACTCCACCGGTTCCTCACCGACTGGGACCGACTGATCGAGGAGGTGACGGGCTCATGAGAAGCCTGCGGATCTCACTGGTCTCCGAGCACGCCAGTCCACTGGCGGTACTCGGCGGCGTCGACGCGGGCGGCCAGAACGTCCACGTCGCCGCGCTCGCCGCCGGCCTCGCCAGGCGCGGCCACCGCGTCACGGTGCACACCCGCCGCGACGATCCGGACCTGGACCCGCTGGTGCCCTTCGGGCCGGGCGTCGTGGTGCACCACGTCCCGGCCGGGCCGCCCCGTCCCCTGCCCAAGGACCAGCTGCTGCCGTACATGCCGGCGTTCGGCGACCGGCTCGGCGAGCACTGGGGCGCCGAGCGCCCCGACGTCGTCCACTCGCACTTCTGGATGTCCGGCCTGGCCTCCCTGCTCGGCGCCTCGGTGTGCGACGGGAGCGCCGGCGCGGGCCCGCCGGTGGTGCACACCTACCACGCGCTCGGCACCGTCAAGCGCCGCCACCAGGGCGCCGCCGACACCAGCCCGCCCGGCCGGATCGCCATCGAGACGGCCGTCGGCCTCGGCGCCGCCCGGATCGTGGCGACCTGCCGCGACGAGGTGGGCGAACTCCAGGCGATGGGCGTCGACCCGGAAAGGTCCCGGATCGTGCCCTGCGGGGTCGACACCCGCCGCTTCAGCCCGGACGGGCCGGTCGCCGAGCGCTCCGGACGTCCACGGCTGCTCCAGATCGGCCGCCTCGTCCCGCGCAAGGGCGCCGACACCGCGATCCGCGCCCTGGCCGCGCTGCCGGGCGCCGAACTCCTGCTCGCCGGCGGCCCGCCGGCCTGGGAGCTCCCGCACGACCCGGAGGCCGGACGGCTGCGCGACCTGGCCCGGGCGCTCGGGCTCGGCGAGCGGGTGCGGCTGCTCGGCGGGGTCGCCCCGAGCGACATGCCCGCGCTCATCCGCAGCGCCGACCTCGTCCTCTGCCCGGCCCGGTACGAGCCCTTCGGCATCGTCCCGCTGGAGGCCATGGCCTGCGGGGTCCCGGTGGTGGCGACCGCCGTGGGCGGGCAGCTCGACACCGTCCTCGACCACCGCACCGGGCGCCTCGTCGCGCCGGACCGGCCCGCCGAGCTCGCCGAGGCCTGCGCCCACCTGCTCGCCCGGCCCGGACTGCGGGCCGCCTACGGGCGGGCCGGCCGGAAGCGGGCCCTGGATCACTTCGGGTGGGACCGGATCGCCGCCGCGACCGAGCTGGTCTACCGGGAACTCCTGGACCGGTCCGGGTCCGAACGGTCCGTCCACCCCGTGGAAGGAGCACTCCGATGAACCCCCTGAACGGCCGTGACCGTCTGGACGACCCGCTCGGCGACCGGCTGGGCGGCCCGCCGACCGACCCCGTGGACGGCTCCTCGAAGGACCCCGACCGGCTGAACGGCAGCGAGCCGATGAACGGCGCCGCCCCGCACGCCGGCGGGCCCGCCCCCGCCCCGGCCGACATCGCCGCGGACCGCGCCCGCGCCGCCCGGCACTGCCTGTCGCTGGAGAACGCCCTGGCGCGGCTGCGCTCCGACGGGCTCGCCGCGCTCACCCGCTGGGGCCGGGACCTCGCCGAGCTGCTGCCCCGCGGCGGGCGGCTCCTGGTCGCCGGGAACGGCGGCAGCGCCGCCCAGGCCCAGCACCTGTCCGCCGAACTCGTCGGCCGCTACTGCGAGGAGCGCCCGCCGTTCTCGGCCATCGCCCTGCACGCCGACACCTCCAGCCTGACCGCGATCGGCAACGACTACGGCTTCGCCGACGTGTACGCCCGCCAGGTCACCGCCCACGGCCGGCCCGGCGACGTGCTGATGCTGATGTCGACCTCCGGCCGCAGCCCGAACGTGCTCGCCGCCGCCGAGGCCGCCCACGCCGCCGGCCTGCGCGTCCTCGCGCTCACCGGGCCGCCGCCCAACCCGCTGGCCGACCTGGCCGACGACTTCCTGGCCGTCCGCTCGACCCGCACCGCCACCGTCCAGGAGGTCCACCTCGTCGCGCTGCACCTGGTCTGCGAGGCCTTCGACGCCGCCCTCGCGCGCCCGGACGGCTCCGCCCGGACGGACGGCGTGCGGCGGTTCCCGGCTGCGGCTGCGGCCACTGCTGCTGCCTCGGCCGCGACCTCGGCGTCCGTCGGAAGGAGGACGGCATGAACGGGCCGCTGGTCGTGGTGGGCGACGCCCTCCTGGACCGGGACATCGACGGCGACGCAGGACGGCTGACGCCCGACGCCCCCGCGCCGGTGGTCGACGTGACCGCCGAGCACGCCCGGCCCGGCGGAGCGGGGCTCGCCGCCCGCCTTGCCGACCGGGCCGGAGCGGACGTGCTGCTGGTCACCGCGCTCGGCGAGAGCGCCGCCGCCGAGACCGTCCGCGCCGCGCTCGCGCCGGAGATCGGCCTCGCCGAACTCCCCCTGGACGGCGAACTGCCGGTGAAGACGCGGGTCCGGGCCGGCGGACGCCCGCTGGTCCGGTTCGACCGCGGCGGCGGCACGCCCGGCACGGCCGGCCCGCACGTGCGCCGGGCGATCCGGGAGGCCGGCGCCGTGCTGGTCGCCGACTACGGCAACGGCACCGCCCGGGCCCTGCGCCCCCTGCTCGCCGAGGCGGCCCGCCGGGTACCGGTCGTCTGGGACCCGCACCCGCGCGGCGGCCCGCCCGTGCGCGGCGTCCGGCTCGCCACCCCCAACGGGGCCGAGGCCCGCCGGGTCATCCACCGGGCCGACCCGCCCGGCCCCGCGGGGGCGCTCGCCGGCGACCTGCTGCGCGCCTCCCTGCTGGCCCGGCGCTGGCAGGCGGCCGCCGTCGCGGTGACCCTCGGTGCCCGCGGCGCGGTGCTCAGCCGGGGCACCGAGAACCCGCTGGTGCTGCCCTCGCCGTTCACCGCGCACGGCGATCCGTGCGGCGCCGGGGACTGCTTCGCCGCCGTGGCCGCCGCCGCCCTCGCCGCGGGGGCGCTGCCCGAGGAGGCCGCCGGACGGGCGGTGCTCGCCGCCGCCGACTTCGTCGCCCGGGGCGGCGCGAGCGACCCGGCGCTGTGGTCCGACGCGCCGGCGCCGGAGCCGGGGCCCCACCGGGACGCCCGGGCCCTCGCCGAGGCCGTCCGTGCCCGCGGCGGCACGGTGGTGGCGACCGGCGGCTGCTTCGACCTGCTGCACACCGGACACGTCTCGCTCCTGGAAGCGGCCCGCCGCCTCGGCGACTGCCTGATCGTCTGCCTGAACTCCGACGCCTCCGTGCGGCGGCTCAAGGGGCGCGGACGCCCCATCAACCCCGCCGCCGACCGGGCACGGGTGCTCGCCGGGCTGAGCTGCGTGGACGCCGTCGTGGTCTTCGACGAGGACGGCCCGCAGGAACTGCTGGCCGGGCTGCGGCCGCACGTGTGGGTCAAGGGCGGCGACTACACCGTCGGCACCCTCCCCGAGGCGGCGGTGCTGCGCGACTGGGGCGGCCAGGCGGTCGTCCTGCCGTACGTCGCGGGCCACTCCACGACCGCCCTGGCGGGGCGCGCGGCCCGGGCCGCCGCCGTCGTCGCGGACGGCGCCGTGGGAGCCGAGCCGTGACCGGTCGGCCCGGCGGGGACGGGGCCGTGACCAGCGGCCCCGGCGTCCTGGTGCTGCGCGCCCTGGGCCTCGGTGATCTGCTCACCGCCGTTCCCGCGCTGCGGGCGCTGCGGCGGCACCTGCCCGGCCACCGCATGGTCCTGGCCGCACCCGCCGCCCTCGCCGACGCGGTCAGCGCGATCGGTGTGGTGGACGAGCTGCTGCCCGCCGGCGGACCGGACCGGGCCGTCCCGGCCGTCCTCGACTGGTCCGGCCCGCCGCCCGACCTCGCCGTCGACCTGCACGGCAACGGCCCGCCCAGCCTGCGGGTGCTCACCGAGCTGCGGCCGGCCCGCCTGATCGCCTTCCACCACCCGAGCCGCCCCGGTGTCGCGGGGCCGGCCTGGCGGTCGGACGACGGCGAGCGCGCACGGTGGTGCCGGCTGCTGCGCTGGTACGGCATCCCCGCCGATCCGGACGACCTGCGGGTGCCGGCGCCGGACCGGCCCAGTCCGGCGCCCGGGGCCGTCGTCCTCCACCCCGGCGCGGACCACGGTTCGCGCCGCTGGCCGCCCGAACGTTTCGCGGCGGTCGCCCGGGCGCTGCGCGCCCGGGGGCAGCCGGTGGCGCTGACCGCCGGCCCCGCGGAGCTGCCCCTGGCCCGGGCCGTCGCCGAACTGGCCGGGATGCCGCCGTCCGCCGTCCTGGGCGGCCGGCTGTCCTTCCCCGACCTGGCGGCCGTGCTCGCCGGCGCCCGGGCCGTCGTCTCGGGCGACACCGGCCCCGCGCACCTGGCCACCGCCCTCGGCACCCCGTCCGTCACCCTGTTCGGCCCGCTCTCGCCCGCGCTGTGGGGGCCGCCGGACTCGCGGGCGCACCGCGCGCTCTGGCACCCGGGCCCGGCCGACGGGCTGCGCCCGGGCGACCCGCACGCGGACCGGCCGGACGTGCGGCTGCTGCGGATCACCCCGACCGAGGTCCTGGACGCCCTGGCCGCGCTGCCGCCCCGATCCTCGGTCCGCCACTCCCCCGGAGCACCGCCGTGACCTCTCCCGATCTCGGCGTCGTCGTGATCACCCGCAACCGCCGGGCGCGGCTGCTCGCCAGCCTGGACCAGCTCACGGCGCTGCCCGAGCACCCGCCCGTGCTGGTGGTCGACAACGGCTCCGACGACGGCACCGCACGCGCGGTGCGCAAGCGCCACCCCGGCGTCCGGGTCATCGCCCTGCGCCGCAACCTCGGCGCGGCCGCCCGCACCGTCGGAGCCGCCGCCCTGTCCACCCGGTACGTCGCGTTCAGCGACGACGACTCCTGGTGGGAGCCCGGCGCCCTCGCCACCGCCGCCCGCCTGCTCGACCGGCACCCCCGGCTGGCCCTGCTCACCGGAGCCACCCTGGTCGGCCCGGCCGGTCGACCGGACCCGATCAACGCGGACCTGGCCGCCGGACCGCTCGGTACCGAGCCCGACCTGCCCGGCCCGTCCGTCCTCGGCTTCCTGGCCTGCGCGGCCGTGGTGCGCCGCGAGGCGTTCCTGTCCGTCGGCGGCTTCGACCGGCTGCTGCACTTCGGCGGTGAGGAGGAGCTGCTGGCGCTCGACCTCGCGGCCGACGGCTGGGGCCTGGCGTACTGCCCCGAGGTGGTCGCCCGCCACCACCCCGCGCCGGACGGCCGCTCGGGGCGGGAGGCCCGCCAGCTGCGCAACACCCTGCTCACCGACTGGTTGCGGCGCTCCCGGCCGGTGGCGCTCGGACACACCGCCGCACTGCTGCGCGCCGCCCCGCGCTCGCCGGTGGCGCGCCACGCCCTGGCCTCCGCCCTGCCCCGGCTGCCCGCCGCCCTGCTGCGCCGCCGGGCGGTGCCGCAGCGGGTGGAACGGGCGGCCCGGCACCTGGACCGGCTGCCCGTGCCGGAGCGTCCCGTACCGGCCCCTCCCGTTCCGGACCCTCCCCCGTCGAGCGCTCCCGCGCCGAGCCCCGCGCCGCAGGGCCCGGCTGCGCCCGATCCCTCGCGGCCCGCCGGGGAGCCGGTCACCGTCGTCGTCATCACCCACAACCGCCGCCGTGAACTCCTGCACACCCTCGACCGGTTGGCGGAGCTGCCCGAGCACCCGCCGGTCCTGGTGGTGGACAACGGCTCCACCGACGGCACCGCACGGGCGGTGCGCGACCACCCCGGCGGCGCCCGGCTGCTGTCCGCCGGGCGCAACGCGGGCGCCTGCGCCCGCAACCTGGCCGCCCGGGAGGTCGGTACCCGCTACCTCGCCTTCTGCGACGACGACACCTGGTGGGAGCCGGGCTCCCTGGCGGGGGCGGTCCGGCTGCTGGACGCCCACCCGCCGGTCGCGGCGGTCACCGCGCGGATCGTGGTGCACGACCGCGACCGCCCGGACCAGCCGCCCCGGGAGGACCCGATCGTCGCCGAGCTGCGCAACTCCCCGTTGCCCCGGCCGGATTGGCTCCCCGGCCCGGCGCTCGGCTCCTTCCTCGCCGGAGCCACCGTGCTGCGCACCGACCTGTTCCGCACGGCCGGCGGCTTCTCCCCCCGGCTGTGGCTCGGCGGCGAGGAGGAGCTGCTCGCCGCCGACCTCGCGGCCGCCGGCCACTGGCTGCTGTACGCCGAGGACCTGACGGTCCATCACCGCCCCTCGCCGGCGCGGGACGCGACGCTGCGCCGGCGGCACGGGATCCGCAACACCCTCTGGTTCACCTGGCTCCGGCGGCCGCTGTGGCGCGCGGCGCGCCGCACCCTCTTCCTGGCCCGTTCGGTGCCGCGGGACGCGGTGTCCGTCCGGGCCTTCGCGGAGGCCGCGGCCGGAACGCCGTGGGTGCTCCGCGAACGGCGGGCCGTACCGCCCCGGGTGGAGCGGGCGCTGCGGACCCTCGAGGGCCCGCAGCGCACCTCCCGGGCCCGGCGCTACGTCGGCTGACCACGTCCTCGCCGCGGCCGTCGGCGGCGCCGGCGGCCCGGGTCAGCCGACGGCGCCGGCCCGGGCCCGCAGGGCAGAGTCGATCCCCTTCAGGAACTGTTCCAGGTCCCCGGGGTTGCGGGAGGTGATCAGCCGCCACTCGTTCGCGTCGTCGGTGACCAGGGGTTCGTCCGCCCAGGTCGCGCCGGCGTTGGCGAGGTCGGTGCGCAGCGAGGGGTACGAGGTGAGCCGCTTGCCGTAGACGACGCCTGCCTCGGCCAGCAGCCAGGGTCCGTGGCAGATGGCGGCAACGGGCCGGCCGGAGTTGGTGAAGGCGAGCACCAGGGCCACGGCCTCCTGGCGCAGCCGGAGGGTGTCCGCGTTGATCGTGCCGCCGGGGATGAGCAGCAGGTCGTACTCGGCGGGGTCGACCTCGCCGAGGGTGTGGGTCGGGCGCACGGTCTCGCCCGGGTCCTTGTCCCCGACCAGGGTCTGGATGTCGTCCCGGTCGGGGGCCGCGATGTCGACCTGGACGCCGTCGTCGCGCAGGTGCCTCAGGGGGACGAGGAGTTCGTCCTGTTCGACGCCGTAGTTCGTCACGATCGCGAGGACCTTGGTGTGGTGGGTCATCTCTCCTCCTGGTCATCCGTTGTCATCGGCGGGTGTGGCGGGCGCCGGCCGGGCACCGGTGTCCGCGCCCCGGAGGTCGGCGGGTACCCTGCCCGCCCGGGGGCATGCCGGATTGGCCGGATCCGATCCGGGTAGCCGCGCCGTACCGGCGGGCCGAGGGTGCCCGCCCCGAACCACCGGAGACCGTGGTGAGCATCAGACGAAGGTCCTGGGCCGTGACGATGCACGCGAGGGCCGGGCACCGGCAATCCGCGCCGGACGGTCCCGACCGCCACTCCGTGGCGAACGGCGGCGGCCCGTCGCGGCCCCGTCCGTCGGTCGCCGAGGCCCCGGCCGCGGGCCGCCGGGCCGAGAACGAGCCGGACGACCAGCCGGAGCCCCCGGCGGCGGACGCGGCAGCACCGTGAGGACCGACCCATGACAGAACCCCGAACCGTGACGGTGGTCGGCGCGACCGGCCGCCAGGGCGGCGCCCTCGCGGCCGCGATCCTCGGCGAACCCGCCGGTGACTTCGCGGTGCGCGCCGTCACCCGGCACCCGGAGTCGCCCGCCGCGCGGGCGCTGGAGCGGGCGGGCGCCGAGGTCGTCCAGGCCGACCTGGACGATCCCGAGAGCCTGGCCCGGGCGTTCGAGGGCGCGTACGGCGCGTACCTGGTGACGAACTTCTGGGAGCACATGTCCGCCGAACGCGAGAAGGCCCAGGCCGAGGCCCTCGCCCGGGCCGCCGGGCACGCCGGTGTGCGGCACGCGGTCTGGTCGACGCTGGAGGACACCCGGGCGTGCATCCCGGTCGACGACGACCGGATGCCCACCCTCCAGGGCCGCTACAAGGTGCCGCACTTCGACGCCAAGGCGGAGGCCGACCAGTACTTCGCCGATGCCGGGGTGCCGACCACCTACCTGCGTCCGACGTTCTACTGGGAGAACCTGCTCGGCCCGTTCGCCCCCCGACGCGGCGAGGACGGCGGCCTGCAGCTGGCGCTCCCGATGGGCACGAGCCGGCTGGCCGGCATCGCCGTCCAGGACATCGGGCGCACCGCGCTGGCGATCCTGCGGCGGGGCTCCGACCTGATCGGCGCCACCGTGAGCATCGCGGGCGAGGCGCTGACGCTCATCGAGATGGCGGTGGCCATGTCGAAGGTCCTCGGCGAGCAGGTGACGTACCGGCCGGTGACCCCGGACGCGTTCCGGGCCGGGGACTTCCCGGGGGCGACGGAGGCCGGCAACATGTTCCAGTACTACGCGGAGTGCGAGCGGACCTTCCTCGCCCCGCGCGACCCGGGCGCCGCCCGGTTGCTCGATCCGCAGCTCCAGGACTTCGCCGACTGGCTGACCGCCCACCGCACGGAACTGCGTGCGGCCGTGGACGGGTGAGCCCGTCCGCCGGGTCCCGTCACCGTGCGTTTCCGGGCGCGCCCACCGGGCAGGCGCGCCCCCCCAGAGGGGACCCGACGAGCGCGTGGAGGAGACATGACCCAGAAGATCAGGGACGTCATGACCGCCGGTCCGGTGACCGTCCCCCGGCTGTGCTCGGTCCGGGACGCGGCCCGGTTCATGCGGGACAGCGCCATCGGTGACGTCCTGGTGGCGGACGGCGACGAGCTGTACGGGCTGCTGACCGACCGCGACCTGGTGGTCCGGGTGCTCGCCGACGGCAAGGACCCGGACAGCACGAACGCCGGTGACGTCTGCAGTGCCGAGCTGGTCACCGTCGCTCCCGGCGACGACGTCCGGCAGGCCGTCGACCTGATGCGGCAGCACGGGCTGCGCCGCCTTCCCGTGGTGGAGGACGGCCGGGCGGTGGGCGTGGTCTCGCTCGGCGACCTCGCGCTGGACCGCGACCCGGAGTCCGCACTCGCGGACATCAGCGTGGCGGATCCCAACACCTGAGCCGCACCACCTCAGCCGCACCGAGCGGATCGCGCGTCGGCCCCGGACCACCGGGTCCGGGGCCGTGCCGTGTCGTCCTTCCCGGCCGCCGTCCCTCCCGCCGCCGTTCCTCCTGTCGGCTGCCGTCGTCCCTCGCCGCCTCAGTCGCCCTCGTTCTCGTCCCCGTCGGCGCCCGCCGGCCCGCCGTAGCGCGCCTGCCACTCGCGGGCCCGGGCGTTGTGCCACTCCACGCCCTGCTCCGCCTGGTGCTCGGACAGGCCGCTCAGCCGGGCGACCACGCTCAGCGGCATGGGTTGGTCGCAGTCGGCGAGCGCCCGGCAGACCTTTCCGGCCCACTGTTCCTCGGGGACGAAGGGGCGCTGCCGGTAGTGCTCGACCAGGACGGCCAGGTGGTCCACGGAACAGGCGGTGAGCACCCGTTTGCCGTCGAGGTCCGAGTCGGTGGGGTGCAGCGCCGAGGAGTCCGGCACCAGGGCGCCGAGCAGCTCGGCCGCGGCGACGACCCGTCCGCACTCGTCGCACAGGTCGAACGCGTCGGTGTCGTCGGCGGGCGGGCCCTCCGGCGGTGGTCCGGTGTCCTCCATGCCCGCGCGCCTACCCCGGGCGGGCGGGGCCAACCCGGGCGGTGTGAGCGGCATCCGGCGGGTAGGCGCAGGGGCGGCCCCGGAGGACGGGGCCGCCCACGGCAGGGAGGAAGCCATGAACGGATCGCCGAAGGAACGGCCGCTGCACGACATGGGCGGCGCGATCGGTCCCGCGGACACGGGCGGGGCACGGTCCGCCGAGGAGGAGGAGCAGGGCCCCGAGCGCCGGCCGTCGCCGATCGGCAAGGGCGGGACGCCGAACGTCGCCGGGAGCGGGGAGCAGCAGCCGGAGATCGCCGAGGGGCCGGTGCCCGGCGTCCAGCCCGGCGAGGAGTACGGCGGGCCGCCGCGCCGGGAGCCGGTCGCCGTCGACCCGCCGGCCGGAGCGAGCCGCGCCACCGGTGACGCGTCCTCCGAGCCGGTGCCGGACCCGTCCGATCCGGTGCCGGAGCCGGAACGGGGGCACCACGACCCCGCGGCGGAGCCGGAGGACGAGGGCATCCCCGACCTCCAGGACGGCTCGCCCGCGCGGGAGTGGTCGGAGGACCCCCAGGTCGAGGCCGTGCCCGGGGACACCCCGGTGGCTGCGGAGTCGTTCGGCACTACCGGCGCCGAACAGGCCGAGGGCGAGTCGCTGGACGCCCGCCTGGCCCAGGAGGAGCCGGAGACGGACGAACGGACGGCCGTGGCGGGCGTGCCCGAGGACGCCGCCGGGCGGCTGGACCTCCCGGATCCGCACGGTGATCTGCGCGGTGAGGCCACCGGGGACACGGCGGGCCTGTCGGCCGAGGAGGAGGCGGTGCGGATCCGCTCGGACGGCGGGGAATTTGGCGCCGAAATGGACCAGCCGGAGGACCTGCGGGACATCCCGGGCATCGAGGCGCCGGAGTCCGTCGAGGGCAGGACCGGCGGCGCGGGCGCCGCAGGCGGGAGCGCCGGGGACGGCACGGACGGCGAGGACGCCGAGGGCGACCGGCCGCCGCGGCGCTGAACCGCCCCGCGGCATGCGCGAGCGGCTCCGGTCCACCGAAGGACCGGAGCCGCTCGCGGCGCACCGGATGGGGGTCAGCCGGGGGTGATCCGGCCCCGCCAGCCGCCCTCCTCCCGGCCGCGCTGCTCCATGAACTCCTTGAAGCGCCTCAGGTCGCCCTTCACCCGCCGGTCGACCATGCCCATGGCGTCGGCGGCCTTCTCGGCCATGCCCTCGGGCCGGAAGTCGATGGCCATGTTGACGCGGGTGTGCTGGTCGTCCAGGCGCTCGAAGGTGACGACGCCCTTCTGGTTCACGTCGCCGTCCGTGGTGCGCCAGGCGATCCGCTCGTCGGGCAGCTGGTCGACGATCTCGGTGTCGAACTCGCGGCTGACGCCGCCGATGCTGGTCCGCCAGTGGTTGTGACGGTCGTCCAGCTGAGTCACCGAGTCGACGCCCTCCATGAACCGCGGGAACTCCTCGAACAGCGTCCACTGGTTGTAGGCGGCGTGCAGCGGGACGTCGACCTCGACGGACTCCTTCACCATGCTCATCCGGGCCTCCTCGGGAGCTGCGGCCGGGTCGTTCCCGGCCGACCGCGCGTGTGCCCCGTCCACCCCGGCGTAACCATCCCACCGGGTCCGGTCCGGTGGCCGCCCGCCGTGTCCCGGGTTTGCATGAGATGACCCAGCCCCGAGACCCGGAGGTCGCCGTGTACGAGATGTGGGCCGAGCACGACCCGGCAGTGACGCCGCCCGGACTGGTGTGGCACGTGGTGGCGAAGGACGACGCCACCGCGTCGCTGTGCGGGCGGGTCCTGGAACCCTCGCAGCGGGTGGTCCCGACGGACGACGGCAACGGCCCGCCGCTGCCGGACCGGTACTGCGACCCGTGTCTGGTCACCGTCAGGGAGACGCTCGCCGAGGCCGGCAGGTGACGGCCCGGCCGCCCCGGGCCGAGTGGGCCGGACGGACCGGACGGGCGGGGCGGACGGGATGCACCGAGCGGTGGTCGGGCTGCCGGCCGGATCGCCGACCTGACCATGGCTCCGGCCACGGGCCGAGCCATGGGTCGGGCCGTGGGTCAGGCCAGCATCACGATCATCGCGACCAGCATCGCGGACACCAGCACCGCCAGCAGCACGATCAGGACGGCGGGCCAGGCCCCCCAGGCCCGCCGCACTTCCACCGGCTCCGGATGGGAGATGCCGGAGATTCCCCCCTCGGCCGGCGGGGTGTCGCCGCCGGGCAGGGCGCCGTGTTCGTCCAGCGCCGGAGTGCGGTCGGGATCGGGATCTGGAGTGGCCATGATGTCATCCCAGGTGGTAGCGGCTGCGACACCCGGCGGCTGCCCGTGGTGGGCGGGCGGAAACGCTCCCGTCCCCGGGGAATCCCGGGCCGCGGGTTTGGCCGGACGGCGTTCGGCTAGCCGCCCCGGTATGGACGCCTCTTCTCTGCAATCCCACCCGTGGTCCCGGCGGCTGCGCCGCGCCCTGGACGCGCCGGCGCACTGGGAGTTCCTGGACTCCCCGGCCGGGCCGCTCGCCAACGCGGCCGAGTCCCTTCCGCTCGGGCCCTACCGGGACGCCCTGCACGGGGTCTGGCTGGGCCATCCCCTCCACCCGGCGCTGGTCCAACTGCCCCTCGGCTGCTGGACGTCGGCGGCGCTGCTGGACTTCTCCCCGGGCGGCCGCCGGTCGGCCGGCGTCCTGGTGGCGGCGGGCCTGTCCGCGGCCGTCCCGGCCGCCCTCGCGGGCTGGGTGGACTGGGCCCGGCTCGACCCGCCGCGGCGGCGCACCGG
The DNA here is from genome assembly GCF_040298565.1 of Kitasatospora sp. NPDC001539. Lineage (NCBI taxonomy): Bacteria > Bacillati > Actinomycetota > Actinomycetes > Kitasatosporales > Streptomycetaceae > Kitasatospora > Kitasatospora sp. NPDC001539. The sequence continues at coordinate 20,063 of NZ_JBEPAK010000119.1, forward strand.
GCTGGTCCACGCACTCGCCAACACGACCGGATTGCTGCTGTACGGCGGCTCGCTGCTGGCCCGCTGCCGCGGCCACCGCGCCCGGGGCCGGCTGCTCGGCCTGGCCGGGCTGACCGCCGTCTCGGTCGGCGGGGTGCTCGGCGGCCACCTGTCCTACCGGCAGGCCGCCGGACCCGACCGGACCGCCGCCGTGCCCCGGCTGGCGCCGGCGGACTGGGTCGCGCTCGGCCCGGTCGAGGAGTTCCCCGAGGGCGAGCCCGTCCGCCGCAGCGCCGGTGAACTCGCCGTGGTGGTCGTGCGCGACGGGGACGAGTTCCACGTCCTCGCGGACCGCTGCGCCCACCTGTCCGGGCCGCTGTCGGAGGGCACCGTCGTCGACGGCTGCCTGCGCTGCCCCTGGCACGGCAGCGAGTTCCGGCTCCGCGACGGCCAGGTCGCCAACGGCCCCGCCACGGCGCCCCAGCCGGTGCTGGAGACCAGGGTGCTCTCCGGGCACCTGGAGGCGCGGCTGGCGGGAGCCGGCTGACCGTCCGTCACCAGGAGGCACAGGAGGTGGGTGGACCATGTCGACGGACACCCGTGGTGCGCAGGCTCCTGGCGGAGCACGGCCGCACCTACGCCGAGGAGGCGGGCATCACGCTGCAGGACAAGCCGTCGCCGCTGTACCGGCTGCTGGTCCTCACCGTCCTCTGCTCGATCCGGATCAGCGCCGAGACGGCCGTGAAGGCGGCCCGCGAGCTGTCGGCCGCGGGCTTCCGCACGCCGCGCGCGATGGCCGACTCCGGCTGGCAGGAACGGGTGGACGCACTGGGCCGGGCCCACTACGTCCGCTACGACGAGAGCACCGCGACCGCGCTCGGCGAGGGGGCGCAGCTGGTCCTCGACCGCTGGCACGGCGACCTGCGCCGGATGCGCGAGGAGGCCGGCGACGACCCCGGCGCACTGCGCGGGCTGCTGCGGGAGGTGCCGAGGATCGGCCCGGTCGGGGCGGAGATCTTCTGCCGGGAGGTCCAGGTGGTGTGGCCGTGGCTGCGCCCGTACTTCGACGACCGCGCGTGCGGGGCCGCCGAGGAGCTCGGGCTGCCGCACACCCCCGAGGGCCTCGGCCGCCTCGTCCCGCCGGAGGAGTACGCCCGGCTGTCCGCCGCGCTGGTCCGCGCCGGTCTGTCGAAGGGCGCCCTGGCGGAGCTCCGAGCCGCCTGACCGACGTAGCGGTGCGGGTCCGCGCGGGAGTCCGCGTACGGCGCCCACACCTCGTAGCGCGGCATCGCTCAGCCCCTCCTCGTCAGCAGCGCCACCGGCTGGGTCGCGAACAGCTCC